>CAMORQ010000261.1 GCA_946623915.1 uncultured Coriobacteriaceae bacterium
TTCACCAGCACTTATATCTTCTGCGTTTGTCACGGATGCGAAAGCGGGGACTGCAGACATACAGAGTCCTGCAACGAACACAGCAGCCAAGGCTATGCGGAACACGACGACAACCCATCGCAAGCTTGACGTAAATCCCATGTGACATCCCTTTCGATCCTACATACGGCAACTAATGGCCGACGCGCATTCGTTACCGAGTGAAGCATCTAGCTGCTGGCAGCCAGTCATTAGGATTTGTTGCGCCACAACGACGCGCTCTTTCGCACCCTCGTCACTTCCCTATGCGCAAGCATTGTTCGGGGCTGGAGCATATACTCTCTTTCGACGCAGGGATTTGCAAGAATTCGCCAGGATTTCGTCGTATAAGACATCAAGTTATCCCCGAGTAGGACTATCCGTGCAAAAAAGATGCGCGGCAATGCATGAGATTGGGCCTTGTGACCACTCCTCCGAGAAGTTTCAACTCCAATCGGTCCTTGCGATCTGGGGTTTTACCGCCATGCCTTTACGTCTGGCCTTTCTTGGGTGAAAAAAAGTGGTCACAAGGCCCAATCTCATGCATTTTGACGCACTCGATTTGCGCGCAGCACGTGCGTGTCGTCTCGGTCGCGTGGCATTGGGATCGCGCGCGGCGTGCTTATGCCAAACAGCGCTGGGTAGGCTTATTGCTCGCGCACGGTTTCGTATTCGAAGGTGCGGAGGAACTTGGCGGCGCGTTCGGTTTGCGGGTGGTCGAAGAACTGTGCGGGCGCGCCTTCTTCCACGATGCCGCCAGCGTCGATGAACACCACGCGGTCTGCAACCGCACGTGCGAAGCCCATCTCGTGGGTCACGATGATCATGGTCTTGCCCTCGCGCGCAAGGTCCAGGATAACGTCAAGCACTTCGTGGACCATCTCGGGGTCGAGCGCGGCGGTTATCTCGTCAAGCAACATGATCTCGGGCTTCATGGCGAGTGCGCGGGCGATGGCCACACGCTGCTTCTGACCGCCGGAAAGCTGCCGCGGATAATCTGCTGCCCTGTCTTTCAGCCCGACGCGATCGAGCAGTTCGAGCGCTTCGGCTTCCACTTCCGCCTTGTCGCGGCCGAGCACTACCGTGGGCGCGAGCGTAACGTTTTCGAGTACCGTCTTGTGCGGGAACAGCTCGTAGCTCTGGAACACCATGCCCAGTTTGGCGCGCAACTTCGCGATGTCTTTGGAAGACCCGTCGATCACCGCGCCGTCTAGAGTTATCTGCCCGCCCTGGATGGTTTCGAGCGCGTTGATGCAGCGCAGCAAGGTGGACTTACCGCACCCTGAGGGGCCGATGATCACGACCACCTCTCCCGGCTTCACCACCAGGCCGATATCGTCGAGAACCACATGGTCGCCGAAGACCTTGTGCAGATGGTCTATACGCAGTTCGCCTTCGGACATTTAAGCCGCCCACCTTTCTTCCAAACGGCTCGCGAGCTTGCTGATAGGCCAGCAAGCAAGGAAATAGAGTAGAAGTATGGTCCCGTAGATGCCGAACACCGCATTGGGACTGGTCATGCGGTTCGCCTCGATGATTTGCTGACCCACCTTCATCACTTCGACCACGCCGATCATCATGACCAGACTGGTGGTCTTTATCATACGCGTGACAAGGTTGATTGACATCGGAATGAGCCTACGCACCGCCTGCGGAATGACCACGTGCCTGTACATCTGCGCACGATTGAACCCAAGCGCCTCGGCAGCTTCGTACTGATGCACCGGGATGCTTTCCAAGGCTCCGCGCACCAAGTCGCCCATTTCGCCGATGCCCCAGAACGAGAACACGATGATGGCCGAGAGCTCCGCGTCCAGGTTCAGCCCGAGTGCACGCGTACCACCGAAGAACACGATGAACAGCAGCACGAGCTGCGGCATGATGCGCACGATTTCCAGATAGATGCGCGACACGACACGTGCGACGGGGTTCTTCCACGTCATGAAAATGCCGAAGAGCATGCCGCCCACGATGCTGAACGCCACCGAAATGAGGCTGATGCGCACCGCCACCCACAAGCCCTCGAGAAGGCGCAGCGCGTTGGCGCCTTTGAACAGGACATCAAGCCCCAGCAGGCCCAAAAGCTCCATAGCGCAACCTCCTTTCGATGTAGGTGCCCAGGATGGAGACGGGCAGAATCATGATCAGATAGAAGATGACCAGCAGCACCAGACACTCGGTGGTCTTGTAGTACAGGCCTATCAGGTCCTTCGCGACGAACATGAGGTCGAGCAGGCTGATCGCGGAAAACACGCTCGTTTCCTTCAGGAGGAAAATGACGTTGGCCACAAACGACTGAATCGAAAGCGTGACCGCCTGTGGCAGGACGATATGGCGCATCAGCTGACCCTGCGTCAAGCCCAACGCAAGCGCGCTTTCGGTCTGGATGGGCTCGACCGCTTCCAAGCCGGCGCGAAACGTTTCGGCCATGTAGGCGCCGCCCAGAAGGGCAAGCCCCAGCATGCCGCACGCCTCGGCGGAAATGGGCACGCCAAGGCGCGGGAGCGCGAAGTACATGAAGAACAGCTGAATCAGCAAAGGCGTGTTGCGGAACAGCTCGATGTAGATGCGGCTGATACGCGTGAGCACGGAAACTTTGTAGTGAACGATCATGGCGACGACCAGGCCGATGACCACCGAACCGAAAATACCCACCCAGCCTATGCGCAGGGTGAGCAGCATGGCTTCCTGAAACAGGGGTATATATTGCGCCATTGCGGCGAAGTCCACAGACGTGCTCTCCTTGTATGAAGGCCATCGCGATGCGCGGCCTTGCGTTGCTTATCGGTGAGACTTTACGAAACAAGGGCTCACACGTCAAGTAACGTGCTGCAACGTGCCGCATACCGCCACATTACGGAAACCTTCACGGCGTTGCGCTATCATCTACCAAAACAAATAGAGAGAAAGGATGCGGGCATGCAGCAGGGAACCACATGCATCCGCGGCGGTTACGCACCGGGAAACGGCGAGCCGAGGCAGGTGCCGATCATTCAGTCGACGACGTTTCGCTACGAAACCGGCGATGCGATGGGACGCCTGTTCGACTTGGAAGACGAAGGCTATTTCTACTCCCGCCTTCAAAACCCCACGTGCGACCTCGTAGCCGCCAAAATCGCCGCCCTCGAAGGCGGAACCGCGGCCATGCTGACGTCGAGCGGGCAGGCCGCGTCGTTCTTTTCCGTGTTCAACATCGCAACCGCAGGCGACCATGTGGTCGCATCCAACTCGATTTACGGCGGCACGTACAACCTCTTTTCCGTCACCATGGCGCGCATGGGCATCGAATTCACGTTCGTCGATCCCGCGTGCGCGCCCGACGAACTAGACGCCGCCTTCCGTCCGAACACGAAAGCCGTGTTCGGCGAGAGCATCGCAAACCCCGCGCTTACCGTGCTCGACATCGAAAAGTTCGCGACCGCAGCACATGCCCACGGCGTGCCCCTGATCGTCGACAACACCTTCCCCACCCCTATCAACTGCCGGCCCATCGAGTGGGGCGCCGATATCGTCACGCATTCGACTACCAAGTACATGGACGGGCACTCGGCCGTTTTAGGTGGAGCCATCGTCGACGCCGGTTCCTTCGACTGGATGGCGCCCGCTGAAAAATTCCC
>CAMORQ010000262.1 GCA_946623915.1 uncultured Coriobacteriaceae bacterium
AGGTGGTCTGTTCAATATAACTTAGTTAACTAAGTTAAGTATAGCAACCAAAGTAGAGCCGTACAAGAGGCCAGGAGCGTGCGGGTTCCGCGAACGCTTTTTCAACCTTACGAAAAGGTGACGAAGATATGCAGGATTAGCACTCTATGTAGTTGAGTGCTAACATAGCGTGCATTACACAGTGGGAGCATCCGGCGTTGTGCCGGCTTGCGAAAGTAAAGAGAACAGGAACAAGCATGTCATTCGATAAGTTCACAGACAAGGCGCGTAAGGTTTTGGTCATCGCCCAGGACGAAGCGCGCAACCTTCATCAGCCCTACGTGGGAACCGAGCATATCCTGTTGGCGCTGATCAAGGAAGGCGACGGTCTGGCGGCGCAAACGCTCGAGCGCCTAAACGTCAAGTACGACGAAGTCGCCAAGACCATCAAGGAAACCGTCCAGATAGACCCCGACGCCGATGTGTCGGGCCATCTGGGATTCACGCCGCGCGTCAAGCGCGTGCTGGAAAACAGCCTGCGCGAAGCCATGCAGATGGGGCAAAGCTACATTTCCACGGAGCATCTGCTGCTGGGGATCGTGCGGGAAAACGAAGGCACCGCCATCGAAGTGCTCGGCAAACTCGGCGTTTCGGGCGACGCGGTGCGCAGCGGCTTGAACGATTTGGTGGGACAGTCGACCGTGATGGCGGGCCAGCGCGGCTTCGATGCGCCCGCTGCAGGCACAAGCATGCTCGAGGAGTTCGGCACCGAGCTGACGAAAAAGGCCCTCGATGGCAGGCTCGATCCGGTAATCGGGCGCGCGGGGGAAATCGAGCGCATGATGCAGGTGCTGTGCCGCCGTCGCAAGAACAATCCGCTGATCATAGGTGAACCGGGCGTGGGCAAAACCGCCGTGGTGGAAGGCCTGGCGCAGCTGATCGCCTCCAACCAGGTGCCCGACATCCTGCGGGGACGCCGAATCTTCACGCTTGACGTGTCGGCCCTGGTGGCAGGCAGCAAGTACCGCGGCGAATTCGAAGAGCGTTTGAAGAAGTGCGTGAAAGAGGTCATCGACGCGGGGGACATCATCCTGTTCATCGACGAGCTGCACACGGTCATCGGCGCGGGTTCCGCGGAGGGCTCCATCGACGCCGCGGCCATCTTGAAGCCCCCGCTGTCCCGTGGCGAAATCCAGATCATCGGCGCCACCACCATCGACGAGTACCGCAAGCACATCGAAAAGGATGCGGCGCTCGAGAGGCGCTTCCAGCCCATCACGATCGGCGAACCCAACGAAGAGCAGTCCATCCGCATCATGGAAGGTCTGCGCGAGCGTTACGCGACCCACCACCATGTCGAGTTCACCGACGAAGCCCTGCAGGCGGCAGTGCAGCTGTCCGACCGCTACATCCAGGACCGCTTCCTGCCCGACAAGGCCATCGACGTGCTCGACGAAGCCGGCGCCCGCATGCGCATTCGCAACATGACGCTGCCGCCCGAGCTTTCCAGCATCGACGAGAAGCTGCGCGAAGTGCGCATGAAGAAAGAAGCTTCCATTGCCGCACAGGATTTCGAAGAGGCCGCGAAGCTGCGCGACCAAGAAACCAAGCTGCGCGACGAGCGCACGGAAGCCCAGAAGAAATGGGAAGAAGAGTCGGCCAAGGACGTGCATAAAGTGGGCGCGGAAGACATCGCGGACGTCATTTCGATGACCACGGGCGTTCCGGTGTCGGATCTTACCGAAGCGGAAACCGAAAAGCTGCTGCGCATGGAAAAGGTGCTGCACGACCGGGTTATCGGCCAGGATGAAGCCGTCACCGCCGTGTCGAAGGCCATTCGCCGCTCGCGTTCCGGTTTGAAGGATCCCAAGCGGCCGGCTGGCAGCTTCATCTTCCTGGGACCCTCCGGCGTCGTCAAGACCGAGCTTTCCAAAGCTCTTGCGGAATTCCTGTTCAACAGCGAAGATGCGCTTCTTTCCTTCGACATGTCCGAGTACATGGAAAAGCACACGGTGTCTCGCTTGATCGGTTCGCCTCCGGGTTATGTGGGCTACGATGAAGGCGGTCAGCTTACCAAGGCCGTGCGCCAACGCCCCTATTCGGTGGTGCTCTTCGACGAGATCGAGAAGGCGCATCCGGATGTGTTCAACATCCTGCTGCAGATTCTGGAAGAGGGGCGTCTGACCGATGGGCAGGGCCGCAGCGTCGACTTCCGCAACACGGTCATCATCATGACGAGCAACGTGGGCGCACGCGACATCGCCCAAAGCGCGCCCATCGGTTTCGGCGCCGACAAGGAAGGCTTGTCCGACAAGGAAATCAAGAGCCGCGTGATGAGCGAGCTGAAGAAGCTGTTCAGGCCCGAGTTCCTCAATCGCGTTGACGAAGTAATCGTGTTCAAGAGCCTGACCAAGGCCGAAATTGGGGAGATCGTCCAGTTGATGGTTTCCGACTTGCGCGACCGCTTGATCGCCATGAACATGACCATTAACGTCTCCGATGCGGCCAGCGAGTACATCGCCGAGGAAGGGACCGACACCACGTTCGGCGCGAGGCCCCTGCGCCGTGCCATACAGCGGTTGCTCGAAGATCCCATTTCGGAACAGGTGCTCGAAGGCAGGTGGACTTCGGGCAGCGTGATCGACGTCGACCTGAAGAACGGCGAGCTCGTGTTCAAGAAGGGCAAGGGCTCCATCCCCGAGCCGCGCAAACGCGACACCATCGCCCAAGAAGCTGTGTTGTTGCTGAAGGGGTACAACTTCGACAACACCGGCGCTCACCTGGGCGGAGGGGCAAGCGGTGGCGCAATGGACGGCGCAGCCGACTAGCGTGCGCGCAACAGCGTACCGAACCGAACAAAGGCACCCGCCCCGTGCGGGTGCCTATTTTTGCAGACCATTGGCAAAAGGGGTCGATGCGGTGGGCGAACGAGGTGTTCGGCGAGCGTTGGGCTGGGTGTGAACCGGAGACGGGCTGGGCAGTGCGCAAAACATCCTGCTTTCATGGTTTGTCTTGGCATCCTTGGGGCGAACGGCTGGTATCATGGACGAAGGAACAAGGCAAAGGGGAGAGGCATGGACTACAGCAAGCCGACCGATTCGGCCTCAGCGCCATGTGACACTCAGGTGGCGCTTAACTTGACGGACGTGGTATCCGACCCGGTAGATGTCGGCTTCGTCCCTGACGAGCTCATGCAGCTCGAAGGAAAGGTGAGCAAGAAGGCCAAAACAGCCGCCGTTGTCCTTGCAGGGGGGTCGGGCGAGCGCTTTGGTCACGAGGGTGGCAAGCAACTCGTCGAAATCGCCGGCAAACCGATGCTCACGTGGGCGGCTGAGGCGTTCGACGCCGTCGCAGACGTCGGCTTGATCGTCATCGTTTGTCCCGAGGACCGTCAGGAAGAATACCTTCAGAAGGCAATCGACCCATTTCCCTTCGTTACGCCTATCGCTCTTGCGCGGTCGGGCGCCATCCGCCAGGAAAGCGCTTTTTCGGGCCTCGAGGAAGTGCCCGATACGTTCGAGTTCGTGGTCATTCACGACGGCGCGCGTCCTTTGGTCCAACCGGAAACCATCGAGCACACCATCAACATGCTGAAGGGCAACATCGACGCCGACGGGGCGGTGGTCGCCCATCCGTCCA
>CAMORQ010000263.1 GCA_946623915.1 uncultured Coriobacteriaceae bacterium
GCTGTTAGAGTCGGGCGATTTTCGCCACTCGCAGAGTCGAATTAAAATCGCCAATCTAGTCGCTTTAGAATCGCCAATTCCAGTCGGATTAAAGTCGCCTGCACGCCAGAATCGTCGTTTCTACTGTTCTTTATTTGCTTGCTTGCAACATGCCTGGTTTTGCTTTGGTTGCCACAGGCGCGGTCTCCAACGCATATGTCTCAAGACCGGCTCCTCGGAAGCTCGGCCCCTTCACCATGAACACCGTTGCGTTATCGAAAAGGCGGTCGAGAGTGCACAATAGCGTGGAGTTGCCCGTGAAGAACTCGCCCCACTTGTCGGCTCCGTAGTTGCTGGTAAGAATCGTTGTGTTCGGATCCTCGCGCTCACAACGACGGTCGACGACATGAAAGATGAGCTCGGTACACGCCTTGTCGAACACGCATCGGCCGATCTCATCGATCACAAGACAGTTCGCCCTAATTAGGGTGTTGATTATATTGGCTTCGCTCCCGGATCTCACCGCACCAGACAGCTTGTCGCGCAGTTCACGGGCCTTGATGTAGTACGATTGCATGCCGCGTTCGCAGCACTCACGCGCGTACGCTTGGGCCAGGTGGGTCTTGCCCACGCCTTCCGGGCCGATGAAGGCGAGGTTGCGCCGTGCATAGAGGTTGGCCATCGCCGGCAGCTGCTCGATTGCCGCACAATCCGCGCCCTGAAGCCTGCCGAAGTCGAAGTTCGCAAAGGTCTTTGGCGCCTTCAGCGGCAGCCTGCTCATCTTCATGTACATGTCCACCTTGTTTTGCCGCTTGCGCTCCGCGAGATGCAAAAGCACGTCGCCGACGGCCTCGAGCTCGCGCTCGCCCATGTCAAGTCTCTCCGCGAGCGCGGCCATCTCGTCTTCGGGCAGGGAAAGGCCGAGCGCCTCGGCACCCTCGCGTATCTGCTTATAGGCGTCCATCTTCAAGCCCCCTTTCGAAGTCGAACTTGGCGAAGGCGCTGTCGCGTGCGGGCACCTCAATCTGCGCAATCGTCGTGGCGACAGGCGAACTTGGCAGCTCCTCGGGCTGGTCGTCGGCGTACTGGTTCTCGCAGAAGCTGTCGCGGCGCGACCACGTCACCTCGTGGACTGCCAGCTCCTGCGACGTATCATCGGAGTAGATGTGCAGATAGCGCCCATCGCGGTTGACGCGGCAAGTTTTGCCAGGATACCAGTACGGGACGCCGAATCGCCTGCCTTCGTAGTTGACAAACCCATCGAAGCTGACTTTGCGCTGGGGGCACAGGTACATCGAGAGCTCCTGCGTCATTGCCGGCAGCGCCGTCTTCGGCGCGCAGCTTGCCACGTGCTCTTCGATCGGCACGCAATCCACGGCTTTTCGGTAGCGCGACCCCTGAGCAGAGCACCACTCAAGCGCCGCGGTGTTGAGCTGCGTGATGTCGTTGAATGTGCGGCCGGCCAAAAAGTTGTCCTTCACGAACCGGATCAGTCGCTCGACTTTGCCCTTTGTGAACGGGTGACGTGGCTTGCAGAGCTTCGTCTTGAAGCCGACGCACGCCATGAACGCGGCGTAGTCGGCCTGCCAGACCGGCCTTCCCTCGAAGTCCCGGCGGATGACCACGCTTTTCATGTTGTCGGTCAGCACCCATTCCGGAACGCCCATCAGCATGAAGGCGTGGATCATGCCGATGAACAGGTTCTCCTGGCGCGCGTTCGGGAAGAACTCCACGTATGATGTGCCGCAGTGGTGGCATATCATCGCGAAGCAGGCGATTCGACAGGCATTGCCAAGCCAGTCCTCTGCGTTGACGAAACCCCAATCCATCTGGTAGGACTCGCCCGGTTCGGTGCTGTAGCGCCGTCCGCGGTTGCCTTGCGGCTCGGCTGCAAGTTTGCGTTTGGCTGGAACAAGATGCTTTTGGGCGGCGATGTAATCCTTGACGGTGGTCAAGCCGCCCTTATAGCCCTTGTCGCGTATGCGGTCGAGGCACACCGACGAGTTCGTCACGCCACTGCGCAGCAAATCATCGAGCATGTCGGTGAAGCCAGTGAGAACGGTGACTGCGGCCTTCATCCCGCACCTTCCGTGTGGCGTCACCTTGAACCCCTTTTTCTTGAGCGTTCTCGCCTTTGACCTTGTTAGCCCGGTCTTGCTGCAGAAAACCGACAGGTTCGCCTTCGATGGGTCGAACCCCTCGCCAACCTCCTTGGCCATCTCGGCCAGTGCGTTGTCTATAATCTCTTGAAGGCCATTGCGTTCGTATTGATCCATATTCCTCCTATCGCTGGCGTACAGGCATTGCCAGTGTAGGACTTGAACGGGAATCCGAACGTGATGGCTATTTTATTTCGTCTGGACGTGGCTATTTTAATCCGACTATCTGTGGTCAAAATCACCCGACTCCAACAGTGCCGGGGGACGGCAGCGGCGTTTCGGCCGGCGCTGCTAGGTGCCCAGGTGCAGGCAGCGGCGTCTCGGCTGGCGCCAAGTGCAGGCAGCGACGTGTCCGCATGGTTTGGCGCACCTGTCCGAACGCCTTCAGCGCACAAAACGCTACAATACAAGAACTGTGTACCTAGGGGAGGGTGCCTATGTCGCCAGATGGCGCAGAGTCTTGGATTGACGTCGCTCAAAGAGAGCTGTTCGGCGGTTGGCGCCGTTGGGTCAGCTTCGCGCTGATATGGGTGTGGTCGTGCGTTGCCGGCATTGTGTCGCAGCAGCCGTACGTGGTTGACGCACTCGCTCCTCTGCTCTCGTTCGGCAACAGTGTGGTCCTGCTGCTCTGCGTGATTGCGCTCGCAATCGTTCTTGCCTTGGGCGGCAAAATCGCAACTGCGTGCGGATCTAGGCGCTACATCGCGGTGGGCTGGGGGCTCCTCGTCGTCGGCTCGGTCCTTGTGTTCGTGTCGACGATCACACAGGCTCCGTTCCCATATTTCGCAGGCGCCGCGTGCGGCGGGGCATCCATTGGCATCCTGAAGGTTGCGTGGGGTGAAATGTATTCCATGATGCCGCTTAAGGCGAGCATGGCGTCGATGGGGTATGCCCTTATCGCGTCATCGGTGCTTGTGCTTCTCGTTCGCCTTGTCGCGCTTCAGATCCTAGGCGCTTTGCTTGTGGCCGTTTCGCTCCCCTTGGGATACTGCCTTCGAGCGGGTTCGTCGCAGCTTATCGGCGAAACCCATGTGCAAGAGGCCCCTAACGTGCGAGGGCACATGTCGGTATGGGTGCTGGTGGTGCCTGCAATTGTGGGGCTCTCTTACGGCGTGTTCACGGCCGGGGCGCCCCTTATGCCGCAGGTAAACCAGCCGTTCCTCTTCGACACCAAGTCGGCGGGGCTGTGGGCTAACTTGCTGGCGGGCGGCATCCTGTTTGCGATGTCCCGTTTCCTCGGGGGCCGTATTACGCCGCAGCGCATTATCGTGGCGGATATGGTGGTCGTTGTGGCGGGCTTGCTCATGCTGTGTGCGCCGCATGTTTCCACGGGCGCCGCCACCGTGGTGCACGAACTGGGATTTTCGTTGTTCTATTTCTTCATGATCGTCTTCTGGGGC
>CAMORQ010000264.1 GCA_946623915.1 uncultured Coriobacteriaceae bacterium
AGAATGCGCGGGGACTGGGCGTGATACTCAGCAGGTCCTGTACGTCGGCAAGCGTGGTGCGCGCGAGGATGGCCAACCCCGTGTAGGTGGGACTCTCAGCGCAGTCTGTAAACTGTTCCAGGAAGTGGTCGCTCCAACACAGTACGTGGTCGCCCAGGAATTCGCAGAGCAGGCACGGCCGGGCATCCAGCACTTCGCCCCCTAGCAGCAACAGGCGTCCGAAGTGGTCTTCCGGATCGTTTTCCTGGTAGAGGGCGGCGAAACCGTTTGCACGCATCCATGCGCGCAGCTCCACCCAGGTCCAACCGTACATCACCTGGTCGCGGTCCATGTAGACCGACCCCCATGGCGGTGCCGGCAGATGCCCTGGGCCACGGAACAAACGCGTGTAGGCGCGCACCAGGTCTTCGGTGGATTCTTCGGTTTGCCCACGCGCGAGCAGCGCATCGGCTTCGCCCTTGGCGCCCACGTCCCCGAACGGCCAGTCGGCCGCAAGGTCCATGGACGCAAGCGCCCCGATGGCGTCATCGAACGCAGGGTCCTTCGGACTGACCACGAACGCCGTACCCAGCAGGGCGAAGGCCGTTCGAAGCGCCATCTTGAAACCGTCGTCGGCGAGCAGGGCTTCGGCATTCCGCTCGTCGTAGGTGCTCGGCTCGAAGCTGTGTTCCTTTTTGGGCATGAGCATCCCCTATTCGATGTTGTTGGCAATTTCCAGTTCGTTGGAAATGTGCCCGCCCTCTTCGGCGGCGCGCAAAGCGGCCGGAGAAGGCAAGATGAGCAGGTTGGGATTGGTGTAGCGCGCTTCGGGCAGCGGCAGGATCGACTGGGTGGTTTCCGGGTGGGCGTCTCTCAGCTCGTCCATGTCCCCAAACTCCAGGGCGCGCAACGGACAGGCCTCCACGCAGATGGGCAGCTTGCCCGCGGAAACGCGCTCCGTGCAGCCGTCGCATTTGCTTGACCGTTTGAGCACCGGGTCGATGGAAGGCGCGTGATAGGGACAGGCGATCGTGCAGTAGCCGCACCCGATGCAGCGCCTGACATCCACCTCCACGAGGCCGAGATCGTTCTTGTGCATGGCGCCGGTGGGACACACGTGCATGCAAGCAGGGTGTTCGCAATGGCAGCATGACAGCGACACGTGGTAGACGAACGCATCGGTGCGCACCACCCCGTCCTCCTCGACGGTGGTCCCGCCCTCGAAATCGATGACCCGACGGTAGCGGCGGCCCACTGTGAGGTCACGGTAGTCGATGCAGGCCATCTCGCATGTGCGACAGCCCGTGCATCGCGTATTGTCGAAGTAAAAGCCCAGCGCCATCAGGCACTTCCCTCTTGCGAACCCACTACCCACCTACAGAACAATCCACGAACCGGATGATGACGGTGTCTTGCTCCCTGCCGTGTCCGCCACCCTCCGGCGTGTGCGGCAAGCGCTGCTGAAGCCATTCCAGCACCGCCTCGGCGCACCGAATCGCACGGTTAGCATCTTCGCCTATTGTATCCCTGTTAGACGAAAACCCCACGCCGAATAGTCGGCGGGGGTTTCGTCACTTACAGGGACATCTGCCTGCCACGCAGGAAGGGAGGGGTTCCTACGCCCAGGCTTCTTCCCCAGCAAGCTGCTTGGTGTTGGTGACCGCACCGTCGCTCGCATCAGCGGCTGCCGGAGAGGCCAGGATAAGCAGGTTGGGACCGGTAGCATCGCCTGCAGGCAGCGGAGCGATGGAATCCACCGCGTCCGGATGCGCGGAGCGCAGCGTTTCGATCTCGTCGAATTCGAGCGCACGCAGCGGGCAGGATCCCACGCACACGGGCTTCAGTCCCGCAGCCACGCGGTCGCGGCAGCCATCGCATTTGCTGGCCTTCTGCGTTTCCTCGAAGAACACCGGCACGCCGTAGGGACAGGCCTCCACGCATGTACCGGCACCGCCGCAGACTTCCGGGTTGATGTAGACCAAACCGGTCTCTTCGTCTTTCACGACAGCTCCCGCCGGGCACGCTGCCACGCACGCGGGGTTGTCGCAGTGGTTGCACGCAGAGGACACGTGGTACATGTACACGCCACTGACAACAGTGCCGTCGTCGCCTACGGTCAGTTCGCCGCCTTCGTAGTCGCACACGTTGCGGAACGCATGCTTCTGATCGAGATCCTTGTAGTCTTTGCACGCCATCGTGCAGGTGCGGCAGCCCGTGCAGCGCGTGTTGTCGAAATAAAAACCATACTGAGCCATGGTGTATCCTCCTCTAAGCCTTCGTTACCTGGGCAATCATGGAGTGCGCAGGGCCGTTGCCCTTGGCAAGCGGCGTGGGACGGTAGACGGAAAGCGTGTTCACGCAGCCGCCCTTGTCCACCTTGTCGCCGTCCATGTCGGCGTCGTGCCAAGCACCCTGCGGAACGGCCACGCTGCCGGGCACGATGCGGTTGGTGACGAACGCTTCGATTTCGATTTCGCCAGCCGGGCTCTTCACGCGCACCTTGTCGCCGTTGGCGATGCCGCGCTCTTCCGCGTCGGCCGTGTTAATCCACAGCTGCTGACGGGCGACTTGCTCCAGTTCGGGAATGAAGCCGAAGGAAGAATGCGTGCGGCTCTTGTGGTGGAAGCCCGTGCAATAGAGCGGGTACTCGTCGGTCACGCTGCCATAGCCGTGGAACCCGCCATGGAAGTCGGGAATCGGATGGATGCGGTCCTCGTTTTCGAATTCCCATTCATCGTTGAGCTTGGCCAGCTGCTCGGAGTAGATTTCGATCTTGCCGGAAGGCGTACCGAGCGCATTGGCTTCGGGGTCGTCGCGGAAGGCCTTCAGGCCGACGGCCGGCTCGCAGGCTTTCTTGAACACGCCCTGCTCGAGGATTTCGTCCCAGCTGGGCATGTCGGTGATGCCGGCGGCTTCGGCGCCGTTGTTCTCGTAGAGGTACTGCACCCATTCGTCATGCGTGCGGCCCTGCGTGAATTCGGCCTTCTTCCCGAACAGGTCGGCCAAGTCGGAGAGCACGTCGTAGCAGGAGCGGCAATCGCCCGGAGGGGTCTGTGCCGGCGTTCCCACAGTGACCATGGTCCAATACTCGGAGTAGCCCTGCGTCTGCATGTTCATCTGCTCGGAGCGCATGGCATCGGGCAGCAGCAGGTCGGCGTACTTGGCAGAGTCGGTCATGACGGTGTCCCAAACCAGGATGAACAGCTCGTCATCGGGCTTGCTGGTAAGCACTTCGTGGACCTTGTTGATGTCGCCATGCTGGTTGGTGATGCAGTTGCCCGCATAGTTCCAGATGAAGTGGATGTTGCTCTTCAGCTTGCCGTCGTTGTCGTCCAGCTCGCCGTTGGGGTCGGAAATGCCCGCGTTGGTCACGCTCATCTCGGTGCCATGGTCGACCGCGTTAAGCCATTCGTACACGGGAATGGTGATGGCGCACCCAGGAGCCACACCGCCCTCGGGAACGTTGCCATCGGCGTCGGCGTCGTTGCCGGGGATGGAGCCGACCAGGTAAATGGGCGGTTCGGCTTCGCGCTGGCCCGTATTGGTGCCCG
>CAMORQ010000265.1 GCA_946623915.1 uncultured Coriobacteriaceae bacterium
CGAGATAGGTTTCGCCCAATCGCCCCCGTGTTAGGATCTCCCACACCGCGCAGCAATGGTCTTCGACATGGACCCAGTCCCGCACGTTCTTTCCGTCGCCGTAGAGCTTGGGACGGATGCCCGACAGGATGTTCGTAATCTGTCTCGGCACGAACTTTTCGATGTGCTGCCGGGGTCCGTAGTTGTTCGAGCAGTTGCTGATGGTCACTGGTACTCCATAGGTGCGAAACCAAGCTCGTGCGAGCATGTCGCTTGCTGCCTTGGTCGAACTGTACGGGCTCGAAGGGCGGTAGGGGGTTTCCTCGGTGAATCGCGCCGGATCGTCGAGAGCAAGGTCGCCGTACACTTCGTCGGTCGATATATGGTGAAACCGCGTGTTGTGTCGGCGCGCGGCTTCAAGCAGCGTGTACGTTCCCTCGACATTGGTGCGGACGAAAGGTTCTGGGTCTGCGATGGAATTGTCGTTGTGCGATTCTGCTGCGAAATGGACGATGGCATCGACGCCGCCTACCAGGCTTTCCACGAGCTCTGCGTCGCAGATGTCTCCTTCCCGAAACGTCGCACGGCTGCCTGGAATGCCTGCAAGGTTGTCAACGTTTCCAGCATAGGTGATCTTGTCGAGAACAGTCACATGCACATTTGAGCAGTTGCCGACCACCCAATGAACGAAGTTGCTGCCGATAAAGCCGGCACCGCCAGTTACCAATATGCTTCGAGGTTTGAATGTCGAACTCATACCGCTGCTCTCTCGTCGTTTTCGTGTGCGTCGAAGATTCCTGATCGTGTCCTTACAGGTTGCCGGCACAAACGCGGCATTTCCCGATTTCGAGATTGCGCGAAACGGCCGTGCAAGTAGCCCATCAGCTTGTTTTGCGATTGTACTTGAAGTTGTCCTGCGAGGCACGCCTTTGCCTCCATGCGTTCACATTGAGCATGGGCGCGGTATGGCACGCGATGGGTCCGTCGGAGTAGAATGGACTGGCGGATGGGACTGGCGGTATGAAGATGGGAGACGCCTGTGTTTGACGTAATGGCAGCCGCGCGCGAACAGGAATTCGAAATCTGCGCGCTTGTGGATATCGACGACATCGTCATTAAAACGGAACTTGCCGAATCGTGCAGCCCCGAAAACTGCCCGAAGTACGCAAGCTGTTGGACATGCCCGCCTGGCGCCGGCAGCTACGAGGAGCTGCAAGAGCATTTCTTGGGCAAAGCCGGCGGGGTTCTTGTCCAGACCTTGCGCCATAACATCGACTTCGAAAAAGATGCGGATCGCCTTGTCGAAATCCGCACATTGCACCATAAGCGCCTTGATGCTCTTGCGAACGTCTGCCGAGGTGAACTCGAAGGAGTCCTCGAGTTTTCCACGGGTGGGTGCGATGTGTGCCATGTGTGCACGTATCCCGAAGCGCCGTGCAGCAGACCCGGCGAGCAGCGCTTGTCCCTTTCGGCGCACGGCGTCGACGTCGCCGAAACGGCACAAAGGGCAGGCATGGAATACGGTTTCGAAAAAGGGACGATACGCTTCATCGGCATGATTGTCTACGAGGGCTAGGGGCCTGCGTTAGCGGGTTGGCGGAAGGGTTTTAACGACGATGGGCGGCAAGGTTGCGGCAGATATTTCAGACGGTGCGGAAAGGCGTGTAGTGCATAGCTCGGTGGTTGCGTTGCGCAGCGGCGGTCAAAGCGGGGCAGACCGCGGAGCGATGGACGCCGCCCGTCGCCTGGGTGTTGCTGTCTTAGGATGGTGTCCGGCGGGCGGTTGGGCGGAGGACTATCCCGATCCGCCGGGCGTGTTGTCCATCTACCCTGAAATGGTGGAAACCCCATCCGACGACGTCATCCAGCGCACCGAATGGAACATTCGCGATTCAACGTGCTGCATTGCGCTGAACACGTGCGTTCCCGGTGTGTCGCAAGGGACCGACGCCGGTTTCGCGTTCTACGAAAAATACCGCCTTCCGTATTTCGTTTTCGAAATCGACGATCCGGACACTTACGACGTGCAGGTACAGGCAACCGTCGAATGGTTGAAGGGATTGGGCGAAGAAGAGATCGTCCTCGGCGTCGGGGGTCCGCGCGAAAGCGAATACCCCGGAATCTACGATATAGCCTTTTCGGTTATTTCGTCGGTGCTTGCCGCCATGGGCGCTCCGAGCTGCGATAGTGCGGATGCAGCCTGTGATGCAAAGCCGTCCACATCCGGCCTGCAACGCGATGTGTCGCACTCCGTTTCCTTCCGGTTTGCCACACGAGGCGACGTTCCGGTCATCCTGGACTTCATCAGGCAATTGGCAGAATACGAGCATGCTCTAGACAGGGCCGTCGCAACCGAGCGCCTGCTCGAAGAGCAATTGTTCGACCAACGTAAAGCCGAAGTCGTTTTCGCCGTTGTCTCGGGCAGGGAAGTGGGGTTCGCGCTGTTCTTCGAGAGTTTCTCTACGTGGCTCGGGCGTGCAGGCGTTTTTCTGGAGGATTTGTTCGTGGTGCCCGACGAGCGCGGCAAAGGCTACGGGCGTGCATTGCTCGAATATCTGGCTGGCATCGCAGTCGAACGCGGATGCGGACGGCTGGAATGGAACTGCCTCGACTGGAACCATCCGAGCATCGGGTTCTACTTGTCTTTAGGGGCGAAAGCGCAAGATGAGTGGACGACTTACCGGCTCGAAGGCGATGCGTTGTCCGAGCTGGCTGGTGGCAGGGGCCAAGAGGGGCGGTCTTAGCCGGAACCCGAATGTATCAGCGATTGAACTGTCGGTGATGTGCGTTCGTCCTATCGGCTTCGGTCGTCGGTAGATGCGCAGCTTGAAACGTAACAGGTTCGCAACAGCGGGGAAGCGGTTGGTTGGCAATCCTTCTGCGTTGTCGCGCTTCGCCGCCCAAGCCGCTACAATCGGTCTCGAAAACCACAGCAAGGAGCACATCATGTCTGCGAACCAACCTATCATCGACATCGAGCCCGTTTCATATTCGGGGTATCGGTCTGCTGGCCGTCCTGCCAGCGAAAACCGTGTTTACGGCACGCCCGTGTATGTCTACCGGAGCACATGGAGCAGTGGCGCGTCCAATCGCTTTGCGGCCGAGGAAGCGTCTTTTCCGCAGAGGGCCCGGTCTCCCTTCCGGGCGCTGGCGGGCATGGCGCAAATGGCCGTCGGCACGGGATTGGTCGCTTTGGGGATTCCCATGCTTTTGCTTCCGGGTCCCGGATTGCTGACCATCGCGCTGGGTGGCCTTGTCGCGGCTAGCGGGGCCCTGAAAGTGTTCGCCTGGTAGCGCATCGCGAAGAAAACGTTGTTACAAGCTGTGCCATTATCGTAAAATAGGGCGTGCGTGGCCGCGATGTTTGCGGCGGCCCACATGCCGATTGTCGAAACGAGAGGCGCGCTATGGCGATAATCGATTCTTTCACATGCGTGATTCCCCTTGACCAGCTTGAAAACGTCGACGATTTGGCGTTCGGCGTTCTGCACATGGGACGCGAAAACGATAAGGACGGGTTCGTGGCTATCTACGAGGACACCCGGGGAAAG
>CAMORQ010000266.1 GCA_946623915.1 uncultured Coriobacteriaceae bacterium
GGAGCCTACGGCGATTGGCTTTGCGACGAACGGGAGGCGCGGAAATGGGGCGATTCCTGGCTCGAGATACTGTCCGGACTCAAAGTGCTTGAAGCGAGGCTGCTGAAGTAAATCGCGGGGGCCGGGTCCCATGATACCACGGGCGCTCCCGACCCCCACTTCCTAACCTCCCTGCGGGAGGCGGCTTTCGCGCAAATCATAGCACAAGTAGCATGGCACGTAAACGCGCCGTGGGCTATCAAACCCCTCTATAACGGTCTATAAGCCTATATAAGTCTATAGCGCCTTTCACCGCAAGGTCGCAAGGGCTCCAAGAAGAAGCGCATCGTCGAGGAAGTCCGTGCAAGACGCTATATAGCGTCGAAAACGATCAGAAAGGAAGCGGGCTTGAGCGAAGCAAGAGGGCTTGAGCGAAACTCTGGAACGATTCTTGACTTTTTCTTGACGAGCATCCCCGCAGGTAGGTGGCATACGCAACAAACGAGCTATCTACCTGCGGAAACAAAATCAAAATTCAGGAATCAGACCGACTGAGCAATTTTTCAGGTCCCCTTGTCTCATGTGTCTCATGTGTCCCCTTGTCTCATGGCGGGTGTGAGAGTTTTGCTAAATGTGAGGCAGGTATCCTCGTCGCGTCATGCGTAGTGCAATAATGGGTTTCAGAGTAGACAAGGAGCCCGAATGACACCAGAAGGCATGGTGCGCAACATCCGGCAGATACTTGCGTCGGCAGAAAGCGTTCCCTCCACATTCGAAGAATACCTCGATTTGTACGCGAGCCAGGTGGGGGACCTGGTTAACACCTTCATCCCCAAAGGCAGCCATCCGGACATGGGCCGCTATCTATACGAGCCGCTACTCCGCTACAGCGAAAACGGAGGAAAACGCCATCGCCCGCTCATCTGCTTCGCCGCCTGCATTGCCGTGGGGGGCGACCCCGTGCGTGCGACGTCTGCAGCGGCGGCCATCGAGCATTTCCATACGGCTGCGCTCATTCACGATGACATCGCCGATGAAGCCGAGCTGCGCCGCGGGCAGCCCTGCATCCACCTTGCTGAAGGGATGGGACTGGCAATCAACATGGGAGACCTGGGACTTTCCCTGGTCAACGGTACGGTCATGCACGACAGCTCGCTCGACGACGCCACCAAGGTGCGTGTGGTCACCGAGCTCATTGAAATGACACGTCGCACGATAGAGGGGCAGGCGCTCGACATCGGTTGGGCGCGCGACGGGCGCTACGACGTCACACCCGAAGACTACCTGATCATGGCCACGCACAAAACCGCCCATTATTCCGGAGCTGTGCCGCTGGCCATCGGGGCCATTGTCGGCGGCGGCACGGATGCCCAGGTGGAGGCGCTGCGCAACTACGGGTTGGATACAGGCCTGGCGTTCCAGATTCAAGACGACCTGTTGAATCTGATCGGCACCGAAGAAGCGACCAAGAAGGATTTCCGCAGCGACATCACCGAAGGCAAGCGCACGCTGGTCGTCGTTCATGCGTTGCAGCACTCGACCAAGCGCGATCGCCTGGTCGAAATCCTCTCTTCCAAGGAAAAGGACCGCAGTGTTCTCGACGAGGCGGTTGGCATCATGGAAGAGTCCGGCAGCATCGCTTACGCGCGCAATTACGCCGAAAACCTGACAAGCATCGCCAAGAACCGGCTGCTGGACATGGTCGATCCGTCTCCCGCGCGCGATATGCTCGTTTCTATGGGGGACTGGTTCGTCAAACGGTTACAATAAAGCACATGGATACCATTCGCGAAAACGACACCGGTGCTGCAGTAGAAGACGTGCAGCGCAAGCTGGCTTTCCTGGGATTCTTGAACGAAGACCAGGTGAGCGGCGTGTTCGATGAAACCACCATCGCTGCCGTCGAGGCGTTTTGCAAGGCGCACCGCGTGTTGCCCGTGAAGGTGGTCGACGACGTGGTCTGGGCCGCGTTGCTCGACGCCACGTTCCTCATGGGCGACCGGACGCTGTATTTGCGCATGCCCTATTTCCACGGCAACGACGTGCTGCAGCTGCAGAACGCGCTGGGTGCGCTGGGTTTTCCCTGCGGCGACGGAGACGGCATCTTCGGTCCGACGACCGAGTTGGCTGTGCGCAAATTCCAGACGAACATGGGCCTGCCCACCGACGGCATCGCCGGCGCCTTCACCTACCGTGCCATCCGCAACCTGCATCATTCGTGGGACGGCAAGCATGGTCCGACGGCTGCGCATATGGGTTTCGCCCGCGCTGCAGACGTGTTGGAGACGAACGCGTTGTGCCTGTTCGGCACCTGTGAATTCACCCGCTCGGTGGCGGCGCGCATGTCGAACCTCGCTCTGGCAACCACCCCCACATCGAAGATCTTAAGTGCTGAATCGCTTCTGGTGGCGCCCGATGAAAACATGCTGCTCGTGCACATCGTGCTGCCGGGCAGCGGAGCGGAAAAGCAGGGCCCGCTGGTCGCATTCGCCGAAGACGATTCGTTCCCGCTGCGCTTGCGCTCGGCCATCGCGGCGGCGACTGCCAAGCCCCGGCGCATAGCGGTTCGTCTTCCGGGGACCCAGTGGGAGGATGCTGGGGAAGGGCGTTCCGCCCAACATTACGCAATCACGATGCTCGACGCATTCTGCACGGCATTGTCCGAATAGGAAGGAATCTCGCACATGGATTCGGTGAACACAACGGCGATCGTGCTTGCCGCAGGTTCGGGCACGCGCATGAAATCGAACCGTCCGAAGGTCGTCCACGAGCTGTTAGGCAAGCCGCTCATCCGTTGGGTGGTGGACTCGGCGCGCGCTGCCGGTGCCGACCGCATCGTGTGCGTGCTCGGTCATGGGCGCGACATGGTGGAGCCTTTCGTGTCCGCCGACACCACCGTGGTGGTTCAGCAGGAACAGAAGGGCACGGCCGACGCGGTGTCGGTTTGCCGCGATGCCGTCGCGGACAACTGCGCATCCGTGCTGGTGCTGAACGGGGACTGCCCGCTTGTCACGCCGGACACCCTGCGCGAACTCGTGCGTGCGCGCGAGGAAAGCAACGCAGCCGTGGCGGTGCTTACCATGGAGGCTCCCGACCCCCATGGCTACGGGCGCATCATCCGCGATGCGGGCGGCATGGTCGAGCGCATTGTGGAACAGAAGGATTGCGACGAATTGCAAGACGCCATCACCGAATGCAACTCGGGGTTCTACTGCTTCGACGCCCGCATGCTTTTCGACGCCCTTTCGCGCGTGGACAGCAACAACTCGCAAAACGAGTTCTACCTGACTGACGTCGTGCAGATCGCCCGCTCGGACGGACGTGCGGCCATCGGCGTGCGCGCCAACGACCCCGACGAATGCCTCGGGGTGAACACGCGCGTCCAGCTGGCCGAAGCCACCAAGATCATGCAGCTGCGCATCAACAACGCGCACATGCTCGCCGGCGTCACCATCACCGACCCGCATCAGGCGTGGATCGGCCCCGACGTGGTGCTTGGCCAGGACGTGGAAGTGTTGCCCCAGACCATGCT
>CAMORQ010000267.1 GCA_946623915.1 uncultured Coriobacteriaceae bacterium
GCCCCTTTCCCCCGGCGGGAGCGCCGCGGAGGGGAAAACGAGGGGGGGGGCGAATGGCATACGGTTCTACTCTGACGACAACGGAGGATGCGGCGCCGGCCCGCAAAAGCCGCGGCGCGTTTTTCACCCCTCCGAAAATGGCGGAGTACCTGGCTGATTGGGCGATCGTCTCGCCCGAGGACACGGTGTTGGAGCCCGCATGCGGAGAGGCCGAATTTCTTATCGCATCGTACAAGCGCCTGATGGCGTTGGGCGCAAACCCCAAAGAAGCTGCCGAGCGCATATCTGGCTGCGAGTTGCATGCCGACAGTGCTCAAGCGGCACTTGCTCGATGCGCCGAGCTTTCCTTCGAACCGCTTATCCATGTGGGAGATTTCTTCGAGCGCCGACAAGAGGCGGCGTTCGACGTCGTTATCGGCAACCCACCCTACGTGCGATTTCAGGTTCTCGACAGCAGTCAGAAAGATTACTTCAAGGAAGTGTCGCATCGCACAGGCTACGCTATCAGCGCGCTCGCTTCGGCGTGGGCCCCGTTCGTCATGCATGCGGCGTCGTTTCTAATCGCAGGAGGACGCCTTGCCTTCGTTCTCCCAGCGGAGCTGCTTACCGTCAACTACGCGGCGTCCATCCGCACGTTCCTGCTTTCGGAGTTCGCCAACATAACCATCGTCACATTTGACAAACAAGTGTTCCCCGAAGTACAGGAAGAGGTAGTGCTCCTGCTCGCAAGCGGCTACCTCAGCGGGTCGTCCGATTGCATCAAATGGCGCCAAGCGTCGGATCTCGACCGTATCGGCGAAGGCGTAGACAAAGACTACTATCCGGGCGCGAACGGCAAGCGGTGGACCGGGGGTCTCGTCCCGGCTGCGGTGGCCGATGCCCTCAACGCCCTTGACGGGGGCGGGTTCTGCCGACTCGGAGACTGGGGGCGCATCTCCCTCGGCGCGGTTTCGGGGAACAACGACTATTTCACCCTTGGCGCCGACGACATCACGTCCATCGACCTCGACGATTCCGATGTCGTGCGCATATCCCCGCCGGGGTCCAAGCATCTTCGCAAGCTCGCGTTCACCGACGAGGACCACGACAGGCTTGTTGCCCAGGGGAAGAAAGCGTACCTGTTCTACCCGGAAGCAGCTTCATCCAAAGCAGTGCGGCGCTACCTGGAGGTCGGAGTCGCCAATCAAGTGGACCAGGGATACAAGTGCCGCAAGCGCAAACCGTGGTGGAGGGTTCCGATCGTCGAGGCTCCCGACGCATTTGTCACCTACATGAACGATTACGCCCCGAGCATCTGCATCAACCACGCGCGGGTGCGCCATCTCAACTCCGTCCATGGACTCACGTTCGCAGACGAGTATCGCGACCTTGGCAAGCAGCTGCTCGCGCTTGCGTGCCTCAATTCGGTCACGCTGCTCAGTGCAGAGATCGAAGGACGTGCATACGGTGGAGGGCTGTTAAAGGTCGAACCGCGCGAGGCCGCAAGGCTGCAAGTTCCATCACCCGGTTTGGTGGAAGCGGCGCGCGACCGGCTAGAAGCGGTTCTCGACAACGGTGCGATGCTCTTGGCCGGAAGCGACCTGCTCTCGCTGCGCAACCAGGTTGACGAGGCGCTTTTCGATGGCGTGACGGGCATTGCCGACGGACTGTTAGAGCAGATAAGGGACAGCAAGCAAGTGCTCTACGAAAGACGGCGCAATCGGGGAAAGGGGCGGATGCGAAAGAGGACGCATACGCCAAGTTCGAGAAGATAATCTGCGACTACTGGTCGGACAAGACAGTGCGCAATGCAGATCGCGCCTATTGGGACGAATGCGGCCTGCCTAACCCGGAATACGATCTGCTCGATGCCATCGTCAAACAGTCCATCAAGGATGGCGATGTCGAGAACACGCGAACCGGCGGTCTTGCCAAGGGCCTGGACATGTGGATAGCCGGGGAGCTTCGTGCTGCGGGGTTCGAGGACGAGCAGCCGTGGCCGCGCCTGCACCCTCCCCGAACAATCGACCCCATGCTCGTAAGACTGCTGGAGTCTGCACCCCGAAAGATGGTCGATGATATGGCCAAGCTCGTAGGCAAGCACGGATCTTCGGATGCCAACGTCCAGGGCGCGGCGTACGAGAAACAAGTAGACGTCGGCATCTCGTCATGGCTTACCGGGCCCGAGATTCTCATCTCCACGAAGGCGATGACACGGGAGTTTGGGGAGAACCTCAAGAACCGGTTCGAAGAAGCCTACGGCGACGCAGTCAACCTGCGCAAGCGCTATCCTCTCGCATCCATGGGATTCTTTTTCCTGCTCAATGTCGAAGTGGTGGAGAAGCCTGCGGATTTCGCGAAGGCCGTCACGATGATGCGAAAACTACAGGGCGAGGACGGGGCCTACGATGCGAGCGCCCTCTTACTCGCGGATCTGAGCGGAGAAGGGCACGTGGTTTCTGCCGAAAACAGCAAGGTGCCGGAACTGCTCTCCATACCGCGTTTCTTCGAGATAATTATCGACATGACGCTGGCGCGCGGCCCCATGAACGCCCATCAGACAGCGACGGCAAAGGCCCCGATGGTATCCCTCGACTCGTTTGCATAACGCCCGCAACATCGCATATGGGAGCAAACGCAATCTGCGTCATACGCGTCATGGCGGGTCAGAGGACGTAGAGAAGCGCGTAGAGGGCGACCATGGCGGCGAGGATCGCCAGGTTGGAAATGGCGAACTCGCGCATGAACAGACGGGTGTCAGCGCCGACGGTGTGCATGTACAGGCGCAAGGCGATAAGGCTCGCGAGGGAGGCGATGGGCGTTCCCAGCCCGCCCAGGTCGACTCCTATGAGCAGCGAATGCCAGTTGGCGGTAAACTCGGAAAGCAGGACGGCGGCGGGCACGTTGCTTATCACCTGGCTGGCGACAAGGCTGGTGAGCATGGGATGCGCGTCCATCAGCCCGCCCAGAAGATCGCGCACTGCGGGGATGGCGGCCATGTTGCCCGAGAACACGAAAAAGCACGCGAACGTCAGCAGCAGGGCGTAGTCCACTTTGGCAAAGATGCGCCTGTCGGCCACGAGCAGGGCGAACACCAACGCTGCCAGAAGGATCCGGTAGTCGAGCACGCGCGAAACAGCTAGCAGGCACAGCGCGAACAATGCCGTATGAAGCGCAAAGCGCCGCCGGTCCACGTGCGCCTTCCCGATGCCCAACGTGACGTCTGCGGTGGCCGGCCCGAACGCCAGACAGGCGGCTGCCAGGAGCGCGAGCGCGAGCAACCCGAACGGTGCAAGCGCGGCGAAGAAATCTGCCGCCTGCAACTGGTAGCGCGTGAAGACGAACAGGTTCTGAGGGTTGCCCACCGGCGTGACCATCCCGCCAAGGTTGGCCGCGATGGCCTGGAGCACTACCACACGGGCGAGGGATTCGCGCCACCCCGCCGCCCCGAGCGCGATGATGGCGATGGGCACGAACGTGAGCAACGCCACGTCGTTGGTCACCAGCATGGAAGCGAAAAACGGCAG
>CAMORQ010000268.1 GCA_946623915.1 uncultured Coriobacteriaceae bacterium
GAGACAAGGGGACAGGTAGCTTGTCTCATTGTGCAAGTCGTCGGTCGATTTAATCAGCACCAATGAGACAAGCTACCTGTCCCCTTGTCTCATGCGGCTTTAGCACCAATGAGACAAGCTACCTGTCCCCTTGTCTCATGCGGCTTTACTCGTTCGTTTGCGTTGCCCATTGCACGGAGTGAGGGGGGCATCATGAGTGCACAAGAAAACAAGGGCGGTGCAGCCACCTATATTAAAGATAATCTCGTTTTCTGCATTTCGCTCGCGATCACGGTCGCTGTGGTCGTTTGGGCGCTGGCGGCAGGCGATTCGTTTGTTGCCACTATCAATGGCGTTATGAGTGCGCTCACCGGCAGCTTCGATTGGCTCTACCTGTGGGGTGCCACGTTTCTGATTGTGTTCTCCTTGGCTATTGCCATCAGTCCCTACGGTAAAACGAAGATGGGGCGCGACGACGAAAAGCCCGCTAAGAGCACGCTCGAATGGTTCGCCATGCTGTTTTCTGCCGGCATGGGCGTGGGTCTTATCTTCTGGGGTGTGGCTGAGCCGCTGTCGCACTACCTTTCGCCCATGTCGGGTATCGAACCGATGACCGAAGAAGCCATGCGTTTTTCGCTGCGGTCGTGCTTCATGCACTGGGGCTTGCATCCGTGGGCGCTTTATTCCGTGGTCGGCATGGCGCTTGGCTACTTCGCATTTAGGCTGGGCAAGAAATCGCTCATCAGCTCCACGCTCGAACCGGTTATCGGCAAGCAGAGCAAGGGCGCAATCGGTATCATCGTTGACATCTACGTGGCCATCCTTACCGTTATGGGCGTTGCCACGTCGTTCGGCATGGGCTGCATCCAAATCAGCACGGGCTTAAACTACCTGTTCGGTGTGCCCAGCACCGTTTACGTGCTGGCCATCATCGTGGGTCTGACCTGCGTGGTTTACACTTGGAGCGTGGTCAGCGGCATCGATCGCGGCATGCAGCTGCTCTCCAACGGCACCATGCTTCTGTGCGCGGTGCTCATGATTCTGGTGTTTGTGCTCGGGCCTTCGATCGATATTGTGCGCGGAACACTGGTTGGCATCGGCGACTTTTTGGTGAACTTCCTGCAGGACAGCGTCCGCCTGGCGGCCGACGACGGCGACAAAAGTTGGATATTGGGCTGGCGCGTGTTCTACTGGGCGTGGTGGCTTTCCTGGTCGCCATTCGTGGGCATCTTCCTGGCGCGCATTTCGCGCGGCCGCACCATTCGCGAATTCGTGCTGGGTTCGATTATTGCACCGACGATCATGGGCATCCTGTGGTTCGGAATCTTCGGTGGCGCAGCATTTTCCGCTGCCGATGGTATGACCGCTGACCAGATTTCGACGGTAGTCGGCTCACCTGAAACATCGCCGTTTGTGGTGTTCGGCCAGTTCCCCATTGGCATCGTGCTCTCGATCATCGCGCTCGTGGTGCTCTTCGGGTTCTTCGTGACGTCGGCGAATTCGGCCACCTACGTGCTGTCGATGCTCACTTCGCGTGGCGACATCAACCCGCCGATGGTGAAGAAAGTGTTCTGGGGCGTCCTACTGGCATTCGTGGCGTTCGCGTTCATGATGTCAGGCGGCGTGAGCGGCATCCAGACGATTGCCATCATCATTTCGTTCCCGTTCTTCTTCATCATCATCGTGATGGCCATATGCATGGTGCTGGCTATTCACAAGGAACATAAACAAGGGCTATCTCCCGAAACGGCGGAGCCAGTAAAGGAGGAGGTGCCTGCGTAGAAAAACCGCACGCGCGATCCGGCAGCGTTTTCCCGTGTTTCGGGATGCGACGAAGGGTTGCGCAGAGAAACGTGTAAATAGGACAGGAGGTTACCTCCCGGTCGTCTCACCAAAGAAATGAAAGGAAAGGTGGAAACAATGACACTACCCGGCATGGACATAAAGGCATTCGTCACGCATACCGATGACCACGAATGGGAAGAAGTGTTCGAAGGCTTCCGCATCAAGAAGCTGATCTGCGAAGACACTGTTGGCAAAAGCGAGTACTACGCCGGTATCGCACGCATCGACCCCGGCGTGAGCACGCCTGCATGGAGAGCCAACCTTGCGTGCTGCACCTATATCATGGATGGTCAGATTTGGGCGCGTTTGGGCCGTCAGCGTCTGGAACTTGGCTACGATGCGTCCAACTACATTCCCGCTGGTGCGCCGTTTGCCTACGAGGCGTCTGGCGACAAGGGTCTGACGTTCCTGTTCACGTACGCAACCAACAACGACATCGGCGAGCACCTGGTTTTCGAGCCGGTTTCCGAAGAGGAAATGCAGGCGTTCTATCAGCCAAATTGCCCGTCGAACCTGATGAGCCCTGGCATGGAGGCTGAAGGCTACCGGTGGGCTTGCGCTGGCGACGCCGACCCCTACATCATGGTTGAAGCCGCGCAGGGCTCCCGCTCTCTGAGCTTCCAGGCGTTCTACGACGAAGACCGTGGTTGCAAAGAGATGTGGTGGGGTCGCACGTTCTTGAAGTCCAACTGCCGCTACACCCCACACTATCACGAACAGTCGGAGTTCTTCTTCTTCCTTACAGGAACGGGCACCATGTACGCAGGCGACGGCATCTATTCTGTGCGTCCGGGCTCGATGATTTACGCCCCCAGCAACTGCATGCACGGTATGGTCAACGACGGCGTCGAACCGCTGTGCGCCATTTACTGCTGCAACGTGGAAACCACCGGCAACGCCTACATCCGCTACGAGATTGCCGATGTGCCGCTGATCGTTCCCAACGACCGCACCGACATGCTGCTCAGCAACTTCTAGTTCGATGATTTCGGCGCATCAGCTGCTCGCAACGTCCCCCGCGTGCAGTTTGACGCACACAAAGCCGCCCGCAGGGTCGCTCCCTGCGGGCGGCTCGCTTCTGGGCTGACGAAGGCGTAGCTGTTCTCCGTAGGGCGCTGGAAAGATTGCGACCTGGCGTTTTCGCGATGCAGGGCTGTGCAAGGTCGCGTGTTATGCTTATGTCTATATGCACGAGGCACCATGGGGGACATCGGAGGATGCTTCGGTGGTAACGGTTGGTCAAAACGAGAGAAAGAGGGCGCGGTGATCGGCGAAGAGGGACTCTACGAGCTTCTAAACGAAAAGGGCATCTCCTATGAAGTGGTGCATCACGAAGCGGTGTTCACAGCAGATCAGGCGCTTGATGCCGATATCCCCGAGCTGGGTATCTTCGTGAAGAACCTGTTTCTTTGCGACAAGAAGAAGCGCCATTTTTACCTGGTGACTGTGCCGTTGCATGCGCGCACGGACTTGAAGGCGCTCTCGGAGGTGCTCGAGTCACCGCGGCTGGGATTCGTGAATGCGGAGCGCCTCCCAGCCATGCTTGGCGTGGAAGCGGGTAGCGTGACGCCGTTTTGCATCTTGAACGATGAAACGTGCGAAGTCGTGCAGGTGTTCGCAGCAGAGCTGGAGCATCAAACCATCGGTGCTCACCCCCTGACGAACAC
>CAMORQ010000269.1 GCA_946623915.1 uncultured Coriobacteriaceae bacterium
GCATCGGGAGTCGTTTGGCCTGACCCCAATGGCGCGGTTCGGCTCGGCGTGAGGCGATGTACCTTTATTTCGATTGCGTGTTACGCTGCAGCATCGCTTGTCGCGGTGCCTTCGGCGGCTTCAGACGTTGCGGCCCCGTCTTCGGCGTTGCCTTCGTCCGCCGTTGCGCTCGCGGCGGCATCGGCGCTCGCGGCGGCACTCGCAGCTGCCCCTGCATCGGCGCTCGAGCTCGCGGCATCGGCTTTCACGAACGTCAGTTGCTCGGCCCCTGTGCCGAATGTGAGCTTTCCTTCGCTAACCGCTAGCTCAGACTCTCCGCTCTCCATGACGATTTTCGCGCCTTTATCGGTCGTTTCCCATGTTCCTGATGTCACATCGCCGAACATGTCGAGGGAAGCCGCGCCATCGGCGGTGAGGTTGAGCTTGCAGGTTAGCCCCATGTCTTTCATCATCTGCACATCTTCGGTGGAAAGGGATCCGTCTTCGCCGTTGCCGACGGATTCGAGCTCCCAGTTGCCCACATACGCATCAGCTGGATTCGTTCCACCGCCTGCAGAGCAACCGAACAGCGCAGAGGACAGCATCAGCGCTAACAGGCACGATACAACGATAATACGATTCTTCATGGCGATCTCCTTGATCGATCGTTTCCCAAGCGGCTCCGGCGTGTTCCATTTCCGACTTCCGCAAAGCCCGAAATCTGCACCGTCGCTCCCGTATGACCGGCGAAGCGGACTGCAAGCATTCTAGCACCCCCCGATGCGCAAGTCTGATAATCTATACTGCGAAAGAAGGGCGCAGCGCCCGTTGCACGAAGGGAAAGAAGGCGCGTTATGGCTAAAATCCATTGCTTGAACAACATTTCCGCATACGGCACCGACCGTTTGCCGGATTCCTACCAGCTCGTCGACGACATGTCGGAGGCTGCGGCTGTTCTCGTGCGCAGTGCCTCTATGCACGACATGGAATTCGGTTCGGAGCTGCAGGCCATCGCGCGTGCGGGTGCCGGCGTGAACAACATTCCGCTCGACCGCTGTGCCGAAGAGGGCATCGTGGTGTTCAACACGCCTGGTGCGAACGCAAATGCCGTGAAGGAGCTGGTCATCGCCGGTATGCTACTTGCTAGCCGCGACATCGTCGGCGGTATACAGTGGTGCCGCGAGCATGCCGACGACCCCGACATCGCCAAAGCGGCCGAGTCGGCCAAGAAGGCCTTCGCCGGTACCGAAATCATGGGCAAGAAGCTCGGTGTGATAGGTTTGGGCGCCATCGGCGCGAAAGTCGCCCGCGCCGCCATCGATTTGGGGATGGAAGTCTATGGCTGCGACCCGTATGTGTCCGTGCAGGCGGCGTGGAACATCGACACCCGTGTGA
Source organism: uncultured Coriobacteriaceae bacterium (assembly GCA_946623915.1). GTDB lineage: Bacteria > Actinomycetota > Coriobacteriia > Coriobacteriales > Eggerthellaceae > CACXMZ01. The sequence goes on from CAMORQ010000269.1 coordinate 1,375, forward strand.
AGCAGGTTGCGCAGATGGACGACCTGTACGCCAACTGCGATTTCGTGACCATCCACGTTCCTGCGATGGACGCCACGAAGGGCATGGTTAACGCCGACGCTATCGCCAAGATGAAGGATGGCGTGGTGTTCTTGAACTTCTCGCGCGATTCCCTCGTCGACGAAGCTGCCATGGCGGATGCTTTGGCATCGGGGAAGGTGCGCGCCTATGTGACCGACTTCGCTACGCCGGCTGTTATGAAGATGGAAAACGCCCTGGTTATACCTCATCTAGGGGCGTCTACTGCCGAGGCAGAAGATAACTGTGCGGCCATGGCGGTCGATCAGGTAGTCGACTATTTGGAAAACGGCAACATCGTCAATTCGGTGAACTACCCAGCCGCCACATTGGGCAGTTGCGCCGCTGACGGTGGGCGCGTTGGCGTGCTCCACAAGAACGTCCCGAACATGATGGGCCAAATCACCAATACCTTGGGGCAGGCTGGCGCCAACATCGCGAATCTGGTGAATGCGTCGCGCGGCGATTTCGCGTACACCCTTATCGCGCTTGACGCCCCTGCGGATGCGGCGACGGTCGAGGCCATCGAGGCCATCGACGGCGTCGTGCGCGTGCGCGTGGTGAAGTAAACGCCCATCCAAAAGACCCTATGCAAACCGACGGGCCAGGCTCTTCCATGCCTGGCCCTTTTTCGTCGCGTGACAGCTACGACGCGTTGGTGTCATACACTGAAAGGGAGCGGAGTGGTTTCGCGCGCCCGCACCCGCCCTTCGCGTGAAATGCGCACACACGCGAAGGGAGATGCGCGAAGGGGAGGGATTTCTCGTGTCGGGGAAAGAAAAAAGCCACCTTTGGGCGGCTTTCATATTCAGTGGTGCGGGTGAAAGGACTTGAACCTTCACGGGGTTGCCCCCATACGGACCTGAACCGTACGCGTCTGCCAATTCCGCCACACCCGCAAGGTGCTTCATCCGCCGAAGCGGATAGGCGAAGAGTTATCCTAGCGTAGGCGTCGTCTGAACGCAAGTGCGAATTATGACAATTTGCTTAAAAGGCATGGATTTCGCTCGGCTCCACCGGCGCTCGCCCGGTCCGTCCGGTGCCGCATGCCAATCGTGTCCGGTGCCACTCATGCCGCCCGGTCATCCGCGCCACCCGTGCCGCTCGCACCCACCTGGCCCCGCCGTCCCGCCCGGTGCCACCAATGCCTCCTGCGCCCTTCTGGCTCCTTTTGTCATTGCCTGCTGGTGGACGCTTTGTGCGCGGTTTAAACGGTTTGCCACACGAAACAGAGTTTTCACTTTAGCCCACTGCAGTAAGGTATAATATGCAAATCCTTACTCACGTAATCGATTGAACGGAAAGGGAAGGGTGATTACATGAGCAAAGCAATGGTAAAGAAAGGGCTTGTTGCCCTTATCGCTGCATTCTGCCTGGCGGTTGCGCTGGTAGGCTGCGGCGGCGGTTCCTCATCGTCGAGCAGCGCGGATTCGTCTGCTGCCGCTTCGGGTGCCGAAACATCGGCGGCGACGAGCGGTGCTGCGACTCCAGCGGGCGAAGCCCCCAAGGGTACGGGCGCTGCGCTCCAGTTCGTGACCGGCGGCGAATCCGGCACTTACTACGCGTTCGGCTCCGTCATCGCCCAGCATGCGGTGAACAACGCCGGTGTCAACCTGAACGCTACGGCTGGCAACGGCAGCCAGGCCAATATCCAGGAGCTCCAGGACGGCATCTCCGACATCGCGTTCTGCCAGTCCGACGTTATGGCCTATGCGCATGAGGGCACGAACCTCTTCGACGCCCCGGTCGACACTTTCTCCACGGTGGCCTGCCTCTATGACGAGCAGGTGCAGATCGTTACCTGCGACGAGTCCATCAAGACCGTCGAAGACCTGAAGGGTAAGAACGTCTCCATCGGCGCCGCTGGCTCGGGCGTGTACTTCAACGCCATCGATATTCTGGGCGCTTATGGCATGACCGAAGCCGACATCAACCCCACGTACCAAAGCTTCGGCGATTCCGCTAACGACCTGAAGGACGGCAAAATCGACGCCGCATTCATAGTCGCCGGCGCGCCGACTACGGCCATTACGGACCTTTCGAC
>CAMORQ010000270.1 GCA_946623915.1 uncultured Coriobacteriaceae bacterium
CGAAGTAACGCACGACTTCGGCGATGGCATCGGTTTCGCGGATGTTGGCCAGGAACTGGTTGCCCAAGCCTTCGCCCTGGCTGGCGCCCGCCACCAGGCCCGCAATGTCCACAAACTCCACGGTTGCGGGAATCACGCGCGCTGGGTTGTCCATTTCTGCCAGGCGGTCGAGGCGCGCATCGGGCACGGGTACCACACCCACGTTCGGCTCGATGGTGGCAAAGGGGTAATTGGCCGCCAAACCGCCCTTCTTGGTAAGCGCTGTGAACAGGGTCGACTTACCCACGTTGGGCAGCCCCACGATACCGATTGAAAGCGACATATTCCACTCCTTCGAACAGGGGAATTATAGCGCCCTCGGTATCGAGGGCGCCAAACTGCAGAAAGATTAACAAATCCGCTAGAACGAAAACAGGCCGAACTGGGCACCTACGTAGGCCACCAGGATGACCACCAGCAGCACCGGCGCAATGTACTTGATCATGATCGTCCAGGCCTTTTCCGCCTTAAACGGCGACGAAATTTTGATCTCGTCGATGAGCGTCTGAGGCTTCACGATCCAGCCCACAAACATCACAGTGAGCAGCGCTACGATGGGCATGAGCACCGAATTACTGATGAAGTCGAAGAAGTCGAGCAGCGACGACCCCTCCCCCAAAGGCTGCATGAACGAAAGGGTGCTGTAGCCCATATTGATGATCGTGCCCGTCACCACCACGATTGCGACCGTGATGCTGAGCGCCTTGCGACGCGACACGTGCGCGCCGTCGGCCACGATGGACACGCACGCCTCGATAAGCGAAATGGCGCTGGTGAGCGCCGCGAACAGCACGAGTAGGAAGAAAGCGAACCCGATAACGGGAGCCACGCCGCCCATTTCGACGAACACGTTGGGCAGTGTGATGAACATGAGCGACGGACCGGATTTCGCCGCCACCGCTTCGGCAGAGCCCATGACGATGAACGCCGCAGGCACGATCATCAGGCCAGCTAGCGTGGAAACCAGCAGGTCGGCCCCGCCGATCCACACAACGCTTTTGGGAAGGTTCTCCTTCTTTTCCAGATAGGAACCGTAGGTGACCATGATTGCCATGGCCAACGACAGGCTGTAGAACATCTGCCCCAACGCGCCGACGACCAGCTCGGGCGAAAACTTCGAGAAATCAGGCACCAGGTAGTAGGCGATGCCTTCGGCCGCACCTGGGAACGTGGCCACGTACACGGCAATGCCCACTGCTGCCACCAGCAGCAAGGGCATCATGATCTGGTTGGCGCGCTCGATGCCGCCCTTCACACCCAGCGACACGACCAAAAACACCACGAGCATGAACAACATCATGAACATGAAACTGCCGTCGGACGAAGTGATGAAGCTCGTGAAGAACGTACCGTCATCTGCCATGGCTGTCGGACCATCGACCAGATACGACACGCAGTACTTCGCCACCCATCCGCCGATGATGCAGTAATACGGCACGATGATGAACGGCACCGCTGCAGACAAGATGCCGATGAACTTGTACTTTTTTCCGAACGCGCTGTAAGCGCCGATGACCGACTGCCCCGTCTTGCGTCCCAGAGCCGTTTCGAGCAGCAGCAAGGACACGCCGAAGGTGAACACGAGCACGAAATACGTGAAGATGAACGTGCCTCCCCCGTATTTCGCCGCAAGATACGGGAAGCGCCACATGTTGCCCAGCCCCACGGCGGATGCTGCCGCAGACAGGATGAACATCCACTTGCCCGACCAGGACGAACGCTCCGGATGCATTGCGAACTCGGGCATTGCCGGGTCTGCTATTTCAGGCTCCACGTCTAATTCGGTGTGTGTTGTCCGATTCAAGCTGTCCGCCATTTTTACCTCCCATGATGCATGTAGCGCATTAGTATACTCGAAGTTTGCCACCGCGCGCGGCTCGCTCGCAGCGGGGGCGAATTTGGCGGCAAACTGCTCCCCGCAGCGCTCACAACCTAACACCGAAGGCGCCAAACACCAAGAACCCTACTCGAGAGACGAACGTAAAGCATCTTGAATAAGCGCGATGTAGGCGCGCTGGCCCTCTTCGGTTAGGTGGGTGCCATCGCCCACGAAATACTCGTCGTGTCCTTCGGAAGCTCCAAACCAATCGATGACGGTCACGTTCGGATGGCGTTCGGGCGTCCGGTTGATTTCGGCGTTTGTCGACTCGAGCCATTCGGCGTCGTTGCGCGTGTTCACCATGAACACCTTCTTGGTTTCGGGCACCACATGGAGCAGTTCGTCGTCGATCTGCCAGTCCACGACGGCGTTGTTCGTGCCCAGGCAAATCACGACGTAGTCGCCCACTTGGTCGGCTTCGGCATACTGCGGGTAAGGGCTCTCCCAAATGTTGCGCGAGGTCACGGCATCGATATGCCCATACGGGAACACGCGGTTGAATTCGTCCGTCGCGCCTTCGGCTACGCTGTCGCCGATGAGCAGCGGTTCGTAGAGCGGCTGGCCGGCACTATTCGTATGCGGCGTGTTGAAGATGGCATCGTACGCCGCATCGGCAGATGCAGGCGCACTCTGGGCATCCACGGCAGAAGCGGAAGCGCCCCCGTAGTCTGCGGCGGATACAGACGCGCGCTTTGCGTCCTCCTGGCCTGACGCCGACCGATTGGTCCCGCCCCCATCGTGTACGGCCTCATTCGCCGTGGAGGCATCCCCTCGCCGCGTCTCCCCGGACGAAGCCTGCTCCCCTTCTCCACCCGCGCCCGCGTAACGGGCAGCGTAGTCGGTAGGCGCGACGACGAGCGCACCCACCGCGCCCAAAGATAGTACCGCAGCCATGCATGCTGCGGTCACTCCAACCCGCGTATTTGAAAACCCGCGAGCTTCGCCGCGCCACCACTGCGCGACCTTTCCGCTGCGGATGGGATCTTCCACAAAGTAGTACGAAAGCGCAGCAAGCCCAATCGTCGCCGCGACCTGGACCACCCTCATCCACCAGGGGACACCCATCGTCGCATTCGGATCGGTGGTAAGCAGGATGACAGGGAAATGCCACAGGTACATGCCGTAGCTGATTTTGCCGATCCACACAAGCGGCGGCAGTTGGAAGAAGCGAGCGACCCATGTGCCGGGCACCACGAGCACCGCTATAAGCAGCGCGGACAGCACCGATGCGAACGCGACGCCGCCAAGATAGGGAAAGCTGGAAAACCCGTTGGTAAATCCGACAACAACGACCAGCCCCGCCAAAGCCAAGACGCCTACGACATTTAAGACAATGCTGTCGAACCTGGCAATACGGGATGTGCCGATCTTTGCTCCAAACGCCGCCGAGGGCCACACGAGCGAAAGCCAGACGCCAAGAAGCAGGCTCATGGCACGCGTGTCCGTTCCGTAGTAGATGCGACTGGGATCGCTGTGGGGGTCGTACATGACGCCCATCTCGATTGCCGAAGCCACGGCAAGAATAGCCGCCATGCCAGCGATGGCCCTT
>CAMORQ010000271.1 GCA_946623915.1 uncultured Coriobacteriaceae bacterium
ACGCGCCGCTGCCGCACGACTACCGTGGCAATTGTCCTTAGCTATTTTTTGCTGGCCTTTTTGCGGTCGATGGTGGACAGAATGCGCTTGCGCAGGCGAATGGACTTGGGGGTTACCTCCACCAGTTCGTCGTCTTCGATGTATTCGAGCGCTTCTTCCAGCGTGAAAGTAACCGGTGGTGTGAGGGAGATGGCCTTGTCCGAACCGCTGGCGCGCTGGTTGCCCAGCGCCTTGGTCTTGGCGATGTTGACCACCATGTCACCTTCTTTTGCAGACTCGCCCACGATCATACCCTCGTAGCAGGGTTCGCCCGGGCCAATGAACAAGCGGCCGCGTTCTTGTAGGGTGTCCAATGCATAGGCCACACTGGTCTCCGTGCTCATGGAAATCATAGAGCCGTTTTTGCGCCCTGCAAAATCACCGCGGTACGGACCGTATTCCAAAAAACGGTGGAACATGGTCGCTTCGCCATGAGTGGCGTTCAGCAAGCGCGTGTTCAGGCCCATCGTGCCGCGCGTGGGAATCTTAAACACCAGATGCGTCTGGTCGTGCTTGGCGTGCATGTCCATCATTTCCCCGCCAGCAGTGCCAAACACTTCGATGGCTTTCCCGGCGTATTCGTCGGTCACGTCAACCGTGGCCTCTTCGATAGGTTCGGTCTTGTTGCCGTCTTCATCCTTATGAATGATCACGCGCGGGCGTCCCACCTGGAACTCGAAACCTTCGCGGCGCATGGTTTCCATAAGTACGGAAAGATGCAGCACGCCGCGTCCCGCCACTTCGATGCCGCCATCTTCCAGCTCGGTGATGCGCATGGAAATGTTGCTTTCCTTTTCTTTCAGCAGGCGTTCGCGCAGCTGGCGCGACCCCACGATATCGCCCTCGCGGCCCACAAGCGGGCTGTTCGACGCTTCGAAGACGACCGCCATCGTGGGTTCTTCCACCTTGATGGGCGGCATTTCGACGGGGTTTTCCTTGTCGGTGACCATATCGCCGATGTCGGCGTCGTCTACACCAACTACGGCTACGATGTCGCCAGCGGTTGCCTCTTTTACCTCCTGCTTACCCAGCTCCTCGAAGACGAAAACCTGCTTGATCGGGCACGTGTAGCGGTTGCCGTCGTTTTTGATGACCAGCACTGAATCGCCCTTGGCAATCTTGCCCGCGCTCAATCGACCCACACCGATGCGACCGACGTAGCTGGAATGGTCCACCGTGCAAATCTGCAGCGCCAGCGGACCGTCTGGGTCCACATCGGGTGCTGGCACTTCCGCAATGATGGTATCGAGCAGCGGAATCATGTTCTGGTTGCCGTCGTCGGGGTCTTTCCGCGCATAGCCGCCGATGGCAGATGCGTAAATAACCGGAAAATCCAGCTGCTCGTCACTGGCGTCCAGCTCCATCATCAACTCGAAGACTTCGTCTACCACTTCGGAGGGGCGCGCACCCGGACGGTCGATCTTGTTCACCACTACGACAATGCGAAGGCCCTGTTCAAGTGCATGGCGCAATACGAATCTGGTTTGGGGCATGGGTCCCTCGAACGCATCTACGATAAGCAGTGCGCCATCGGCCATGTTCAGCACGCGCTCCACTTCTCCACCGAAGTCGGCATGGCCCGGCGTATCGATGACATTGATCTTCACACCTTGGTAGGTGATCGAAATGTTCTTCGACAGAATGGTGATGCCGCGCTCGCGCTCTTGGTCGTTGGAGTCGAGCACGCGCTCATCTACCTGCTGGTTTTCGCGAAACACACCCGCCGTGTAGAGCAGGCGGTCCACAAGCGTGGTCTTGCCGTGATCGACGTGTGCGATTATTGCCACATTGCGTAGGTTTTCCTGAAGCATGGTTTTCCTTTTCGTTGATTTTGCCGCAGGGTATGGTAGCACACCGCGCGCTCGTTTGGAGCAAAGGGGCTGGTCTACATCTATCAGAAACAAGAAGGCCGTCCCTCGTACAAAACAAGGCCCCAGCCGGGGAGGAACAGCTGGGGCCCAAGGACGAGGGATGTCCCCTCTGTTTCGGACGCACGGGAAACGCGCTTGATCGCGCTACGTCCTTTGGTCGTATTTACGCGAGCAGACTGTTGCCGTCCTCGAGCGCTTCGTTGGCGCTCTTCAGAATGCCGGCAGTGTCGAGCATGGCAATCTGGCTTCCCAGGCTTTCGTATGGACCGGTGACGAGCACTTGGTAGTACCATGTAGCCTTCGCGTAATCTTCTTTGGCCTAATCCTGCTTGGAAGCATCGATCTTCCCGTCGGCGATGGCCGCAGAAAGAGCATTGCCGTACGCATCGATATCAGCCTTCAGGGCTTCGATATTCTTGGCCAGCTCTGCCTGCTTGTCCTTAACGAACGTCTTCATGGCGTCCGTGGTGTCCTGGCCTTGGCTCTTATGGCAGGTCAAGCAGTACTCCAACGCCTCTTCGCTTTCGATGGGGCTGCTTGCGCTGAAGTGGCTGCGGTACTCGGTGCCCGTAGCTTCGTCGGTACGCATTGGCATATGACAATCGACGCAGGTCACGCCCATCTTGTTGTGGGTCGTAGTCATGAAGCCTTCGATGTTGGGGTGAACCACATACGACTCGGGCAGCCCCAGGTCGTTTTCGGCGAAGTTCACGCCATCTTCGTAGGCGCTCTTGAACACCGAATCGATGTCGTTGCCGTAGCGGTAGGGCCTAAACGTTGCCAGGTCCTCTTCGGTCTTGATCTTGCTGCGGTAGTCGTAGCTGTTGTGGCATTGCGCGCATACGGCCAGCTTCGGATCGATCTGGTCTGCCAGCCCTTCGCCAAGCGCCTGGAAATACACCAGGTTGGGCGAAACGCTTTCGGCCGACGGCGTGCCCGTATGGCACATGACGCAGTCCCAGTACTCGTCGGATACGATAGCGCGTGCCTCGGCGTCGTAGACATGACCATAGGCTTCGGGGCCCTGTTGCTCGTACACATCGTTGAACTTGGACGTCTTGCACGAAAGGCAACCGGTCTTCAGGTTCGCTTCGGTAAGCTGTTCGTCGGTCATGTCGGGCACCACATAGCGTCCCAACTCTTCGTCGTATTCGCATGCGTATACGCTCATCGTGCCATTTTCGTTCCATTCGATATCGCCGTTCATGTCGCGGGCGACAGGACGCTCGCAAATATCGCGGAGATTGTGAATGGAGTGCCCGATGGTGAAGCCTTTGGCGTTCACGCGCGTTTCCTGGCTAGAGTTGTACTCCAGCGGGAACTGCGTAGCCATGGCCGCCATGGAGCCAGGGGCCGCATTTGCGGCAGCGTCAGTTGCGACATCAGCGGATGTGCCGGAGGTGCTTTCGGCGCCCGACGATGCAGAGCTGGAAGCCCCATCGGCCGCAGCGCTCGATGCCGATACGTCTGCAGACGATTCTGCGTGCGTCACCTTCGGATCGGTGCCACTTGCACACCCTACCGCGAACAAGCCCAGCGACAGAAGAGCCACTGCG
>CAMORQ010000272.1 GCA_946623915.1 uncultured Coriobacteriaceae bacterium
ACGAACTGCTCGACCGAAAGGGGGCTGAAAAAACGCGCCGTACCGCCCGTGGGAAGCGTGTGGTTGGGGCCGGCCACGTAGTCGCCCACCGCCTCGGGAGTCCACTCCCCCAAGAAGATGGCGCCGGCGTTGCGCACTCCATCAAGCAAACTCTCGGCGAACGCGAGGTGCAGCTCCAAATGCTCGGGCGCGATGACGTTGACCACATCGAGCGCCGCATCGCGGTTTGGCACAACGACGGCTAGACCCTGGTTGTCCAACGACGCCTGCGTGATGTCGGCGCGCGTAGACGCCGTCATGTGCTTGGCAACGGCCGCCTCCACCGCATCGATGTAGGCCTCGTCGAAGCACACCAGGTAGCAGCTTGCCAGGGGATCGTGCTCGGCCTGGGCCATCAGATCGATCGCCACCAGAGAGGGATTGGCGGTTTCGTCTGCCACCACGCACACTTCAGATGGACCGGCGATCATGTCGATGCCGACGTCGCCGGACACCACCTTCTTGGCGGCGGCCACGAACGCGTTGCCGGGACCGGTGATTTTGGAAACCGGCGCGATGGATTCGGTGCCGTACGCAAGGGCCGCGATGGCCTGGGCGCCGCCCACCGAATAGATTTCCGTCACGCCGCAGAGCTGACACGCCTTCACGAGGGACGGATCGAGCGTTCCGTCCTTGGTCGGAGGCGTTGTGCACACGATGCGATCCACGCCGGCCACACTGGCGGGAATGGCGTTCATCAGCACGCTCGATGGATAGAGCGCGCGCCCGCCGGGAACGTAGATGCCGACAGCCTCGATCGGCTCCACTTTGCAGCCCACCAAGGCCCCGTTGTCGCGCGTGTACGTCCAGCCCTTTTCAAGCTGGCGCTCGTGGTATTCGCGAATCTGGGCGGCCGCGTGCTCGAGCGCCGCGGAAAGCGCCGGGTCGATGGCTTCCAGAGCATCGTCTATGGCCTGCTGTCCCACGCGGAAATCGTCGAGCTCCACGCCATCGAACTTCGCCGTTAGCTCGCGCAGCACGGCGTCGCCGCGTTGTCGCACGTCTTCCACGATTTTCGTAGCCGTGACAAGCGCTTCCGCATTGAACGCGCCAGTGCGGTTAAGCAAGCTTTCGTCGAACGTATCGCCTGGCTGCAAAATGATTCTTCGCATTTCTTTCTTCCTAATCTTTGCTCCTGCAAGGCCGCAGCGCATGCAGGATGACGGGACTATTGCATGCTGTTCGCCAAGTCTACCACGCGTGGGTCCATGCGGAAGGCGGCCGCGTTGGCGAAAAAGCGCGCCGAACAGTCCATGACCTCTTCCACCACTTCCAAGTTGTTTTCGCGCAGCGTCGTTCCGGTGGCGGTGATGTCCACGATGCGCTCCGCCATGCCCACCATCGGGGCAAGCTCGATGTTGCCGTGCAGCTGCACGATTTCGACCTGAACGCCGCTGGCATCGAAGTGGCGCCGCGTGATGTTGGGGTACTTCGTGGCGATGCGCATCGACCCCAGCTTGCGGTAGCGCTTTTCGACCGCCTCGGTCGTGCCGGCGGGCTGAGCCACCACGAACGTGCACGCGCCGAAGCCGAGGTCGACCAGTTCCACCACATCGGCGCCCGACTCCACCAGGCTGTCGTTGCCGCATATTCCGCAATCGGCCGCGCCAAGCGCCACGAACACCGGCGCATCGGTTGGCCGCACGATGATGAAATCGACCCCTGGGTTGGATATGACGAGCTGACGTCCAGGGTTATCGAGGCCGGTCACGTCCAGCCCTGCCGATGCGAGGGCGGCAATGGAACCTTCGTTCAGGGACCCTTTCGGCACCGCAACGCGCAACGGACGCTGCGACGACGAACCGTTTTCGGCCGCCGCGAACGCCTCCATCACATGTTCGAGGTAGAACGAGAAGCCGGCGGCGGGCCGTGCAGGTGCCCCGAGCCCTTCGAGCATGGTGTCGTAGCGACCACCGGACCCAAGCAGTTCGCCTACGCCAGGAGCATACGCCTCGAAAACGATGCCCGTGTAGTAATCGAAACTGCTCATGATGGAAAAGTCGACCAGCAGGCTATCGGCCAATCCGGCGCTCGCCAGCATGTCGAACACAGCCTCGAAGTCGTCCAATCCCGCTGCGCAACCCAAAGGATCGGTAAGTGCACGGGCTTCTTCGATGGCTTCACGCCCACCCCGGATGCGCGGCAGGATTCCGATCGCGTGCGCAAGCCCCTCCGGCACGCCCTCTTGCGCGCACAGCCCATCGAGTGCAACGAAGTTCGACGCATGGTAGGCATCGAGCACGCGGCTTTTCCAGACGTCGTCCATCGCGCAGGCTTCCAGCAGCGAGCGCAGCACCCCCACCGTCCCCAAAGCGATGGTGAAATGGTCCAGTCCCGTTGCGGTTAGCGCGCGGGCAAGCAAGCCCACCACTTCCGCATCGGCTTCGGCGCCGGAAGGGCCGATGCATTCGATGCCCACCTGGGTCATCTCGCGCGCATCGGCCTGCGAATCCATATCGCGGAACACGCGCTGCGTGTAGCGCAAACGCACAGGCGATTCTTGAGTGCGCAAACGGGAAGCGACCATGCGCGCAACCTGCATCGTCACGTCGGGCCGCAGTGCAAGCAACTCCCCGGTCGAGTCGAAGAGCTTGAACGTAGTGCCGGGAATGCGTCCGGCGGCGTTCATGGCGTCCATGCGTTCGAGCGTGGGGGTTTCGACAGGTGCATAGCCGGCCTCGGCGAACAGCGCCTGGACGCATTGCGACAAACGCTCGCGTACGAGGGCCTCATCTGGCAAGATGTCCCTAAATCCCATTGGTGTCACGTAGTCCATAACCATATTCGCTTTCAGTCCTTCTCCGTCGAACTTCATATTGTAGGACATGTATGCAAAGTGATGCCCAAAGTGATGCCGCTCGCAGGCTGTATCCTCGGGCTGAGTGCAGGCCCATGTCCTGGCGCCCCGTCACATCATGGTGCAGCGTGCGGGCTGTGCCTTGCCGCCGCGTGCGGGTCGCGTCCTGGCGCCGCGTGCGGGCTGTGGCTTGGCACCGCTTGCGGGCTGTGCCATGGCGCCGCTTGCGGGTCGCGTCCTGGCGCCGCGTGCAGGCTATGGCTTGGCGCCGCGTGCAGGCTGTGGCTTGGCGCCGTGTGCGGGTCGCGTCCTGGCGCCGCGTGCGGACCCATGCACCAATGCTGCTTACGCGCCGTACCCCGGTGCCGATCGCAGCCTCATACGCCAGTGCCGCCTGCGGCCCCATATCCCTGCGCCACTTGCAGGCTGCACCTTGGCGCCGCGTGCGGGACCCGTACTCCGGACGCCGCGTGCGAACCGCAGGTTCGCAAGACCAGTATCAACACCAGCATTGTCCGTGCCATACTTTATCACAGTAGAGTGATAAAGTATTTGATGCACAAAGTCTACAGATGTCCAGTTTCAGGACATAGGTAAGTCAATAGTTTCAGGACATAGGTAAGTCGGC
>CAMORQ010000273.1 GCA_946623915.1 uncultured Coriobacteriaceae bacterium
TCTATTTCTTCATGATCGTCTTCTGGGGCGATTTCGCCCGCCGTATGCACACACCGGTCATCCTCACGTACACGGCTGGGTACCTTTCCATGATGGCGGCCCAGCTCCTAGGCGGCACGGTCGGTGCCGCCACGGGTGAAAGCTACGTTGCGGCGGGGGACATGACGCTTACCTATGCGCTCGTGTTCGTGTTCGTCCTAGTGATAGCGGTGTTCGCCGGATCGCCTCCGCTGTCGCGCAGGCCCGCTGCGCCGGAAGACGATGATGTGCGGCTTCCGGCGGACTTGACCGCGATGGCCTGCGAGCGCCTTGCCGATGAACACGCGCTCACCCCGCGCGAGCGTGAAGTGCTTACCGTGCTCGCACGGGGGCGAAACGCCGCCCACATCGCCGAAGAGCTGGTGATATCGCAAGACACGGCGAAGAGCCATATCAAAAACATCTACCGCAAGCTGGATGTGCATACGCAGCAGGAACTGCTCGACTTGGTCGAGCCGTAGCGGTTTTCCTACAGGGTAACCGTCCGGCGCCGCGCATGGACCGCAGCGCCACCGAAGCAAACCAGGACGGCAGCATTTTCGCATTCTTGCATCCTGGCGATTTGTAATTTGTTAGCAGTTAGATACCGCGTCAGCATATTCCTATCCTTGCGTGCAAAAAGGTTGTATGATGCAACCCGATTAAGGTTTTGCTCGTTCGAAATAGGGTGGCGACGCAACGATGGCAACATATGGCATGAGCGAAGAAATGCACGCGAGTATCGCCGAGCAGTTGTATCTGGCCGAGCAGAGCAAGACCCCGATGCCGCTGCTTTCCCGGCAGTATCCCGTGTTCACAACGGCCGACTCCTACGCTATTCAGCAGGAAGGCCTGAAGCTGCGCTTGGCCGACGGCGCCAAGGTCGTGGGGCGCAAAATCGGCATTACGAGCGAAGGCATGATGAAGATGCTCGAATGCAATTCCCCCGATTACGGGTACCTCCTCGAGCACAACCGCATTCCCGAAGGCGGCGCATGTGTGCGCTCCGAACTGAACCTTCCCTTCGTCGAAGGTGAGCTTGCGTTTATCCTGAAAGACGATTTGGCAAACGCTCCGATAACCGAACGGGACGTCGTCGATGCCACCGACTACATCGTGCCGTGCTTCGAAGTGTGCGATACGCGTTTCGAAAGCTGGAATGTGACCGTGCGCGACACTATTTGCGATGACGCTGCCGCCGCGCATTTCATGCTGGGTTCGTCGAGACGCACGCTCAACGACACCGACCCTGCTGCTGCGAGCATGGTTATGGAAAAGAACGGCGAAGTGATCGGGCAGGCGACCGGCGCCGAGGTTATGGGATCTCCAATCAATTCGGTCACATGGCTGGCGAACAAGCTCATCGAATTCGGCGACCATCTGTCGGCGGGCGATATCGTGCTCTCCGGATCGTTCATGGCGCCGGACTATCCCGAAGCGGGAGACACGTACACCATCACGATCAAAGGGTTCTTCCCGCTCACCATCAATTTCGAATAGCGATGTCCTGTGCCTGGCGCGGGGGTGGCGTCTTGCCGTATGCCTGCGGTGGGGGCGTCTTGCCGCGTGCTTGCGGCGGGTGCCGGCGCGTACGTGCGTGCCGCGGAAGGGCGCGCTTTTGCCGCGTGTCCGATTCGCAGGCGATGGCGCAGTTTCGACAGCGGTCGTTAATGCGCGTGCAGATGATGCGCCTCTTCGAGCATTTGCGCCGCATGCGCGCGGGAAACGCCGCCGGTATCACCGGAAAGCATGCGTGCCACTTCGGCGACGCGCGCTTGCCCGTTTAAGGCCTCTGCGGTGGTTTCGGGCACGTCGCCTGCGGTTTTCCGAACGACGTAGTGAACGTCTCCGAGCACGGCCACTTGGGCAAGATGGGTGATCACGATTACCTGATGGGTGCGCGCAAGGTCGGCGAGCACGTCGGCGAGCGCACGTGCTGCACTGCCGCCCACGCCAGCATCGACCTCGTCGAACACGAGGGTGGCCACGCTGTCGGCGGCGCCTAGCACCACTTTGATGGCCAACATGACGCGGCTTATTTCGCCGCCGGAGGCGATGCGCACCAGCGGACGAGCGCCCATGCCCGCGGCAGGTTTGAACTGGAATTCTACGTGGTCGGGACCTGTGAGCGACCAAAGCTCGCGGGGTCTTAGCTCTACGGTGCATTCCAGGGCCGCACCCGACAGCTCGAGGCGCTGCATTTGCGCCGTAACCTCTTCGGCAAAACGGGGGGCCACGGTTGCGCGGGCCTTATGGAGGGCTTCGGCCGCCAAAGCGAGTTCGGCCTCAGCAGCCTGGAGCTCGGCGTCGGCGTGTGCAAGCTGGCGCTCGAAGTCGTCTACGGCGGCAACGGTCGTCTGCGCCTGTTCCCGCGCAGCGAACACTTCGTCCATAGTCGGGCCGAAACTGCGCATCAGGCCCTGCAACTGCCCCATACGTTCCTGCATGGACGCAAGGTCGGCGGCGTCGTAGTCGATGCCGTCGCGATACGTGCGCACGTCACGTGCCACGTCTTCGACGAGATAGGACGCTTCGCGCAGGCTGCGTGCGGCGTCTCCGAGCGACTCGTCGGTGCGTGCGGCGTCTTCCAGGGCGGAAACGGCCGTGCCGAGCGTGTCGATGGCGCCGCCATCGCCCGAAAGGGCCTCGCTTGCGGTGCCGACTTGTTGCGCAAGCGCTTCGGCATTGCCCGCACGAGCAAGCGTGATACGCAGTTGCTCGTATTCGTCTACCTTCGGTGAAACCTCGTCGATGCGTTCGATGGTGAAGCGTGCCTGCTGCACCGTTTCGGCGGAAAGCGCGCCGGCATTGCGCGTGGCTTCGAAGGCGGCCGCCGCGTCTTCGGCGGCCACGTACGCGCTTGCATAGGCTTCGAGTTCGGCGAGCAGGTCGTCAAACGCCCAGGCGTCTAGCATCTCGCGATGGTGCGCAACCTGCATCAGGCGCTGATGCTCGTGCTGGCCGCAAAGGTCGATTGTCGCCCCGGTGCCTTCGGCGAGCTGGCCGACGCTTGCAATCGCACCGTTCAAATGCACGCGGCTGCGTCCGTCTGCCCCTACCTGGCGCGACACGACCACTTCGTTTTGGTCGATGTCGAAGGCCGGCTGCAGTACGCCGGCGGCCGCCTCCTCGTCTTCGGAATTCTCGTCCGATGCGTGTTCGGCGTCTTCGAACACGAAACGCCCTTCCACATGGAGTGCGGCGGCCCCTTCGCGTACGGCTCCCGCGTCGGCGCGCCCACCGGCGAGCAGCGCCAGCGCGCTTACGATTGCCGATTTTCCCGCGCCGGTTTCTCCCGTGATGACGGTGAGTCCCTTGGCGGGCACGAGCGACACATCGCGGATGAGCGCCAGATCTTTAACATGGAGTTCGTCAAGCATAGGGAGATTTTAGCACGCGCTTTTGTGCAAGTGGCGCTGATGCGCACGCAGATGCTCCAGTG
>CAMORQ010000274.1 GCA_946623915.1 uncultured Coriobacteriaceae bacterium
CCCGATGCCAAGGTTTACCTTTTAGCTCGAGTTGAATAAGACGGTTCGGCGCGTTCGCACGTAACAGCACATGAGCGGGAACGCGCCGGTTCCCATAGAGCGAAAAGTATGTGGCAGTCTTCGAGTTCGCAGAAGAATAGTGAAAGGAAAACGACTATGAAATTTGATGATTTGACTCTGGAACAGCAGGAGAAGGCCCGCGCTGCGAAAACCCCTGAGGACATCCTGGCGCTGGCCCGCGAGGAAGGCTACGAGCTTAGCGACGAGGAGCTGGAGGCCGTCTCGGGCGGTTGGGACCACTGCAGCCAGGAGAAGTACGGCTGCGGGATGGTCGGTCACTGAGGCGCCGGGCCTCGTGCGGGGCCTTTGGCTCATGGAACATGCATGCAAATGGAACACCATGGGAAACGGAGATGAATCATGGGCCTTTTCTCGAAGCTGAAGCAGATTGGCGAAAGCGTCAACGCGGTTGCCGGGGCCGTCGGCAGGAGCACCATCGAGGACTTTGGCGAGCCCGCCTACTCGCTGTACACGTCGATGAAGCTGGGCGACATGCATCGGAGGATTGACGTCACGGACGAAGACGGCAAGGTGAGGTACTACACGAAGTCGAGCGTCGTCACCATCAAGGGCAAGACGGAGGTCATGGACGCCGACGGGAACGCGGTCGCGCATCTCGAGAAGAGGCCCGTGAGCCTGCACGAGAAGCACTTCGTCACCATAGAGGACGGGAGGAGCTTTACGCTGTCCAACGAGCTTTTCCACGTGGTTAAGGACATCACGAACATCGAGGGCCCCGGGTGGCAGATGCGCGGAAACATCCTCGGCCTGAGCTTCAACCTGCTCGACGAGGGCGGCTTGCAGCAGGTAGAGCTGGAACGAATGGCGCACCAGGTGCAAGGTCAGTATGCTCTGGACGTTGTGCTCGAACCCGATTACGCTGTCGGCCTGCACGACCCGCACCTGCTCTTCTATCGGCAGCGCCTTGAAGTCGTCGTAGGCGCGTCCCGCCCGGTCGACGCGGATCGCGTCCTCGATGACTTGCCTGTCCTCCAGCGTGAGGTGTTCCCCCTTGTTCTCCGGCATGGTTGCCTCCTTCCCGCCCGGAGGGGAGGCGCATGACTGGATTCTAGCGGTTCCAGCCGGCGTCGGCCGTCGTCGCGAATGTCGGGATGGGTGGAAGACGCCGCGCCGTCGGGAGCGCCGCAGGCGCGACACATAAGGAGGGCGAAGCCGTGTTGCATTGATTGGATTTGACGTTCGCTTTGATCGGGCGGGCCAAGGCCCGCGCCTCCACAGCGAAGGGGCTTGCGCCCCTTCATCCTGCACGGCTTAACGCAACAGTGTTCGACTTACAAATTCAATTGAGGAAAGCTTGTCGATTGAAGCTTGAGCGAATCGCTTTGTGACGCCAACGCGTGGCGTCACTTTTTGGGGGTGTTGCACCGGTTGGCGATGCTGCGGTATGCGGACATGACCGCATCGTGCATCGCCGGAAAACGCAGTAAAACCGCTGTTCGGAGCAATTGCGGATGCAGACGGGATACCCCCCTTGAAAGAGCAAGCATATACGTTGCCAGTAGTTCTTCCCTTACCATAGCGCTAAGATCGTCGCGCAGCTGTTCGTCACACTGGGTTTTCTTGAGCGTTTCCAGCTGGCCGCATAGATGATGGGTTAGACGAACGCAGTAATCTGGGGAATCCGTTGCGTGGCCCAGTCCCAGCTGACTTGCGAAGCACTCTTCGAATTTCAGCGCCGACTCCCGAAGATCCCAAAACCGCTTAATCGAGGCGCACCTACCGCGGGTTGAGGAATCAGGGCGCGCAACATACCAATAGAGCGACATGTCGCTTATGGCAGCATGCTTCACGTCGGCAACTAAAGGCCCAAAAATCCACAGGTCCTCGTAGAGCCTACCAGCGGGAAAGGGATGCTGCTGCAGTATCTCTCTTCGAAAGAGCTTGCCGCACGTCGAAATGTGCATTTCGTCTCGCACGCAGAGCTCCATGATCGTTGCGCCATCGACGACGCGGGATTCTCGCAGCGCTGACGCTACCACATTGTCATCACCGGCAATACGGACAGCAACGCCAGGCTGCACCTCCACTAGACGGCAGCAGGCTATGTCAGACCCATGGGTTTCCATAAGGCATTCGAGCACTTCAAGGAATCGCGTCGATACGTAATCGTCGCCGTCCACAAACGCAATCAAAGGCGTGCGCGACTCGGCCAAACCGCAATTCCGCGCGACAGCAGCTCCTTGATGCTCCTGATGAAAAACGCGGAACCGCGGATCTTTTTCTGCCTGCGCATCGAGTAGTCGTCCCGTTTCGTCCGTCGACCCATCATCGACAAGAACAACCTCGAAGTCAGGATGGGTCTGCGTCGCAAGCGAGTCCAGGCAACGCTGCACGTACCCTGCGATGTTGTAGCAGGGCACGACAACCGATATGCGCGGATTCTTTACTTCTCCCATACTGCACAGTATAGAGGGAAACAGACCGAGTCTGCAGGGCGTTAAAGATATTTCAACTACCTGATTGCCAGACGCGCCCTGATGCAATTAGCTAAGAACCTGTCCGAAAACGTTCGCGCACTTGCCCTAGCAACATGCCTGCGTAGTGGCGCAACCCGCTGCGTTTGAGATAGGTGAGGACGCTCTTCGGCAGGCTAGCGCGCTCAGGCAGGAGCCTACCGTACTCACCATTCAGGATTCGCACAACCTCACGAACGGCAGAGAGTCTGTTGTCGATGCGCTGCAGCTCGAGTTCACGAGTTCCTCTGCGTGCCAGATGCTTCGTGAGCGTCCTTTTTAGCATTGGCACACCGGTGTTTAGGTAGGCAGCATCGGTCAGCTCCTCATCGTTCATCCTACTCCAAGGTTCTTCTTCGGCCAGGGTTCTCGCAGCTTTTTTGATGAAGCGTTCGTTACGCTCGTATGTAGCGTTGTAGTGAAAGGCGTTAGACCAAGCCTCAAGGTATGATTTTTCGAAGCGATTTTCGAGCCCCTGGCTGCAAAGCCAGTTGTACACATCTTGATAGGTGACAAACATATCGTCGGTATGAAGTGCCCGATTGGCTGATATCGATTGCGGATTTGCATATCTTCGCACAGTGACAAGACTATCCTCGATGGCAAGCGTTTGCTGTGACGCGATAATCGAGCAGAGCGCGAAATAGCTGTCGTTCGACACTCTAGTTTCAGAGAAGCGCAGACCTGTGCGCTCGACCACTTTTCTCCGGTAGAGCTTGTTTTGAGGCCCTTCGAAAAAGTCAGTTAGGGGACTAGAGAGGCTATCTGCCGCAAACGGCCGGCCAATAGGCACGCGGTTGACACGAAAGCCGTTCCCTGATATCACTTCGCCCGTTATACAGTCGACATGCTCTATCTGACACAAAACGAGGTCCGCATCATAGGCAGTTGCCGTTTCGTACATCTTAACGAGGAACTGCGAGT
>CAMORQ010000275.1 GCA_946623915.1 uncultured Coriobacteriaceae bacterium
CATCTTCGAGATAATGGTTCGCCCGTTCCATGTCGCACATGTCGAACAGCGCGTCGTAGAGCGGGCGGATGTAGGGATCGACCTTTTCGTTGAGGGTGCCGGGAAGAAATCCCAAAGACTCCCCTGCCTCCACGATCGGGCGGGTGAGGATGATGCGCCCCACTTCCTTGCGCTTGAGGGCCGCCACCGCCATCGCCATGGCCAGATACGTTTTGCCCGTGCCTGCCGGTCCTATACCGAACGTGATCGTGTTCGAGCGTATCGCATCGACGTAGTTCTTCTGGCCCGCGGTTTTCGGCCTAAGCGCACGGCCGCGATACGTGAGAAGGATGTCGTCGCGCAAGGCCGACGGAGCATAGTCGCCGCTGCGGAGCAGGTCGATGGAATTGCGCACATGGGCCGAATCCGGAATGCCGCCGGCCTCGATGTACTTGATCATCTCGTTGAATAGATTGGTCAGAACCTGCACCTCATCGTGGGGACCCGTGAGTGTGACGGCGTTGCCGCGCACCGTGATGCGCGCATCGAAGGCATCTTCGATGAGATGGAGGAGTTCGTCGCGATTGCCGACCACCAACGCCATGTCGATGGCATCGGGAGCGTTGAACGTGATGTTGGTATCGCTTGTCATACGTTGAATATTCCGTCCTTCTCGTCGAACCGGCGCAGCGGCAATTCGACAAGGCCGCCGCGTCGGAAGTTGCCAGGGAGCGCAACCTCGTAATACGACTCGGTCATCCCCCGTCCATCAGATTCTACAAGCACAAGCTCGCTCGTGCCTACCCTCGAGCACGCATCCTTCACGCGAAGTTCAGCGGAAACAGACGAAAGGGCGCCCATGCGCCTCGCCTTTACCTCAGGTTCCACCTGATCTTCGCGAAGCGCCGCAGGGGTGCCTTCGCGTCGCGAATAGCGGAACAAGTGCATGCGCGAGAACCCGCAGGCTCGCGCCACTTCGACCGTTTCAGCGAAATCGTCGTCGGTTTCGCCGGGAAACCCGACGATGCAATCGGTCGATAGCGACAGGCCGGGGACCGCTGCGCGCAAATTGTGCACCATATCGACGTATTCCTGCGCCGTATAGCGCCTGGCCATTTCGCGCAGCACCTTCGACGACCCGCTTTGCAAGGGCACATGGAGATGCCTGCATACCATGCCGTCCTGTTCGGCCAGCACATCGATAAGCGACTCGTCGAGCGTATGAGGCTCTATGCTCGAAATGCGCAAACGGGTTTCGGGAGAAACGGTTCTCAGGTGCATCACGAGATCGGCGAGAGAGGTTCCATCCGAGTTGTACGCACCTAAATCGATGCCGGTGAGGACAACTTCCCGCACCCCGGCGGATGACAGCGCTCGCACATCTTCGGCGACCTGCGCCACGGGAACCGACGATGCCGGACCGCGCGCGACATGCACGATGCAGTACGTGCAGGCGTTGTCGCATCCGTCCTGAACCTTGACGCCGACACGCGTGGGAAACGAATCCCCAGCGCGCAACACCGCACTGCCCGCATCGGTCAAGGCCGGCAGCGGAGCACCATGCGCACACGCTAAGCACTCTTCGACCACACGCCCTTTGGAAACCACGCGAACCCGAGGAGAAAGGGCTTCGTAGGCCATGGGGTCTATCGCAGCTGCGCACCCGATGACGAAAACCGTCGCCTGCGGGTTGCGCTCGAGCGCCCGGTTTACTTCCTTACGCGTCTTGCGGTCCGCTTCGGCTGTCACAGTGCACGTGTTCACCACGGCCACGTCGGCGCAACGCGCCACGCTCTCCCATCCAGCGGCAAGCAGGTCGGCGCCGATGGAATCGGCTTCGACCCGGTTCACCTTGCATCCTAGATTCACAAGCGAGAATTTCATCCTTTGCCGCCTACCGCACGCCTTCGTTCGTCATTGCAACGTAACCAGCCATTCCATAACGCTACTGAAGCCCTCCGAGCTCGTAGATGGCCAAAGCAGGGGCGATAAGGCCGGCCGTTTCGGTACGTAGTATGTTGGGGCCTAGCGTGACCGGATAGGCATGTTCGTTGCTGGCCGTCAGGCGCAGCACTTCGCTTTCGGTAAATCCCCCTTCGGGTCCGACGATCACCGCAACCCGCGCATCGCTCGCAGGCGTCAACGTTTTGGCCAGCGCGACATCAAGCGCGTTCTTGATGGTTTGGGTCCTGGCCTCTTCCCAGCACACGAGCACGCATGTGGCGCCACCGAGCATGCCGCACGCTTCATCGACGGTCACAGGTTCGGTGATTTCGGGGATGGCGTCGAGCCCCGCCTGCATGGCTGCGCTTTTCGCGATCGCCTCCCAACGCTCGACGCGCGCGGCGGCCTTTTTCGCATCGAGCTTCACGACGCTACGCTCGCACTTCAAGGGCACGAACGCTGCCACACCTATCTCGGTCGCATGGCGCACGACGGAGTCGAACTTGTCCCCCTTCGCGAGACCTTGCACCAAGATAACCTGGGCTGCCGCATCGCGCGAATCGGCATGTCCGCAAATCCGCACGCGCAAGTCGTCGTCGAATTCGACCACCTCGCATTCGAAGTAGTCGCTCGCGGCGTCTATCACGGCGATGTGCTCGCCGGCTTTCAGGCGCAACACACGCGCGTGGCGCATGTCGTCGGCTGCCAACCGTAACGCGAACACATCGGTCTCTTGGTCGGCAAGGACCTGATTTTCGAGAAAGAACCTATGCAAGCTCATGCGTGAAGCCTCGGGTCGACACAGGGCGCTCGCACCTAGTTGAAGGCATCGCGAATCTTCTGGAACGGGGTGCGTGCGGCAGACACGTCTTCGCCCATTTCGGCCGCAAGTTCTTCAAGCAGTTCGCGCTCGCGCTTCGAAAGCTTCTTGGGCACTTCGACGTTGACATGCGTGAACAGGTCTCCGCGTACATCGCTTTTGAACTTGGGCATGCCGAAGCCCTTCGTGCGCACAACCTGCTCGTTTTGGCAGCCTTCTGGAATGCGCACCTTAACGGTCTCCCCTTCCAGAATGCCGTTGACTTCGATTTCGGCGCCGAGGCACGCCTGCACGATGGATACGTTGACCCGCGTGTGCAGGTTGTCACCGTCGCGCTGGAAGAAATCGTGCGGCCGTATGCGGCACGTGACTATCAGGCTGCCTGCTTCGGCGCCCTGCCGGCTTCCCCGAAACCGCTGAGCCTGAGCTGCTGGCCATCGCGGATGCCCACGGGAACTTCCACGGTGATGCGCTGACGGTCGGGGATGCGGCCTTGGCCTTCGCATTCGGGACAGGGGTTTTCGATGTCGGACCCCGTGCCGCCGCAGCGAGGACACGTCGTCGCCGTCTGCATGTCACCGAGAAACGTGCGTTGAACGGTGACTACCCGACCGCGGCCTCCGCATTCGGGGCAGGCGACTTCCCTGCCGCCTTCGCCCATGCCCGAGCCCTCGCAGTCGGGGCACGGCGC
>CAMORQ010000276.1 GCA_946623915.1 uncultured Coriobacteriaceae bacterium
AGGCAGTCGGCCGCGCCCGCTTCCATGATCACGAACACAGGTGGGTTGTCGGCGTAGCGGTTGGCGAAGTAACCCACCACCGCGCTTGCCAGCGAACCCACACCCGCCTGCACGAACACGTGGGTCGGCCGTCCCGCACCCGCAGCCTCCAGCTGCTCGGCCGCTTCGGCTGCCATGGTGCCATAACCCTGCATGATCCAGGAAGGAATGTCCTCGTAACCATCCCAGGCGGTGTCTTGTACGATTACACCCCTCTCGGCTGCATCTGCCTCGGCTGCAGCCATGCGCACGCAATCGTCGTAGTTCAGCTCTTCGACACTCACCTCGGCACCCTCCGCCGCGATGTTGTCGAAGCGTGCCTTCACGCTGCCTTTCGGCATGCGCACAACTGCCTTTTGCCCCAGATGCTTGGCAGCCCACGCAACGCCGCGGCCATGATTGCCGTCGGTGGCAGTGAAGAACGTCGTCTGACCGAAGTCAGAAGCCAGCTGTTCAGACGTTAAATATGCATAATCGCATTCCGCCACGTCCTTGCCAGTCTCCCGAGCGATGTAGCGTGCCATGGCAAACGAACCGCCCAGCACCTTGAAGGCGTTCAACCCGAACCGATAGCTTTCGTCTTTCACGAACAAGCCACCGAGCCCCAGACGACCCGCCATGCCGTCGAGCTTGGCGAGCGGCGTTTCGCTGTACTGCGGAAAGCTCCTGTGGAAGGCCCGCGCCACCGCCACATTATCCTTAGACATAATCGGCAGGTTCGCGTCTTCGCTTGCCGGCATGCTGTTGGAGACCCACTTCATTTCTTCTTGCATGGTGTCCTCTTTCCAGAATCGCACTTCACGGGTAATCCAAACTGAAAGGTGACCCACTCCTTGGGCTTGTTCTTTTGAAGAGCTGTAGCCTGCCCCGCGAAAGGCAGCCGCATGCTCCGCTCGCGCGTCCACACTCCCTGCGTTCAAGTCCCCTTGTGCAAACAGGCCTCGAGCGTTTCGTTATCGCCTTCAGGGCCTAGGCGAAGCGCTTGATGTTGCCGCCCTGTTTCATGCGGCAGCACAAACCCAAATGCGCCAAACGAGTGCGCCGGAACGGCAATGGCGGATCGGGCATAGCCGGACTGGAAGCTGTGCCATCGACAGGCATGCGGCGCACACCCTCCGCGCACCTGCCGATATGCGAAAGCCACCGGGACCGGAAGGCAGGCCACTCCCGGGTAATCTACTTCATCAAAGCGCAGATAGCTTGACTGAAGGCCACCGGGTCGTCGACCGGCAGGCCTTCCACCAGCAGCGCCTGGTCGTAGAGCAGGTTGGTGTAGCTTGCCACCTTGTCGGCATCGCCCGCTTCCTGAGCTTTTTGTAGCACCTCGAAGACCGGATGGCTCGCGTTCAGTTCGAGCACGCGTTCGCTCTTGATGCCGCTCGCATCGGGCATCTGCGACATGATCTTTTCCATTTCCAAGCTAACCGGTCCCTGCGCGGTTATAGCCGCCGGCGCATCGGTCAGGCGGGCGGAAACAGCCACCTTCACCACCTTGTCGCCGAGTGCGTTTGCCATCGCTTCGAACAGGTCTTTGTTCGCTTCGGTGGCCGCTTCGGCGGCTTCTTTGTCGGCTTCGGTCTCCAGGCCAAGATCGCCGCCAGCCACGTTCAGCAGCTGCTTGTCGTTGTAGTTCATCATGGTCTGCAGGCAGAACTCGTCCACGTCCTGCGTGCACAGGAGCACGTCGTAGCCGCGTCCGGTCACGCTGGTCACCATGGGCATCTTCGACAGGCGCTCGACTTCTTCGCCTGCCGCGTAGTAGATGGCCTCCTGGCCCTCCTCCGCGGCTTCCAGGTACTCGTCGAGCGTGATCATTTTCTCCTGCTTGGCGGAATAGAACAGCAGCAGCGGAGCCAACTCCGCGGCGTGCGCTCCGTAGCTGGTGTAGATGCCGAACTTCAGCCCGCGTCCAAAATTCTCGAAGAACTGCTCGTAGGCCTCGCGGTCGTTGTCGCGCATTTTCGTGAGTTCGCTGGTTATCTTGCTTTCCACCTTCTTGGCGATCGCGCGCAGCTGGCTGTTGTGCTGCAGCGTTTCGCGGGAGATGTTCAGCGTAAGGTCCTGGCTGTCAACCACGCCGCGCACGAAGTTGTAATGGTCGGGCAACAGCTCTTCGCACTTGTCCATGATCAGCACGTTGGAGCTGTAGAGCTCCAGGCCCTTCTGATAGTCCTTGGAATACAGGTCGAAGGGCGCGCGGCCGGGGATGAACATGAGCACGTCGTAGGACAGGGCGCCTTCGGCATGCACGCTGATCGTGCGCACCGGATCGGCGAAGTCGTGGAACTGGCTCTTGTAGAACTCGTTGTACTCTTCGTCGGTCACGTCCTGTTTGCGGCGCTTCCAAATGGGGACCATGGAATTGATGGTCTCGGTTTCATAGTAAGTTTCCCATTGCGGATCGGACGTATCGTCCGCGCCTTCTTCGGGCTCGATTTTGCGCTGGTGCATGCATTCCATCTGCACGGGGTAGCGCACGTAGTTGCTGTAACGGCGGATCAGCTGCTTCAGACCCGGCTCGGTAAGGTAGGTGTCGTAGTTTTCGTCCTCTTCGTTTTCCTTGATCGTCAGGATGACGTCGGTGCCGTGGCCTTCTTTTTCCGCTTCCGTAATGGTGTAGCCTTCCACGCCGTCGCTTTCCCATGCATATGCCGTGTCGGCACCGTAGGCCTTCGTGACCACGCGCACCTTGGAAGCAACCATGAACGCGGAGTAGAAGCCCACGCCGAACTGGCCGATGATGTCGACGCTGCTTGCTGCCGGCTTCTTCTTGCCCTTGCCTTTGCCGTCGTCGGCAGACTCTTCAGCCGCCGCCTGGGCCTGCTTGAACTCCAGGCTGTCCGAATGCGCGATGACGCCCAGGTTCTTTTCCAGTTCATCTGCCGTCATACCGATGCCGGAATCCGACACGGTCACCGTGCGGGCATCCTCGTCGAACGACACGCGGATCACCAGGTCGTCCTTCTTCAGTTTGATGGACTTGTCGGTGAGGCTTTTGAAGTAAAGCTTGTCTTCCGCATCCGACGCGTTGGAAATAAGTTCGCGCAGGAAGATTTCGCGGTTCGTGTAGATCGAATTGATCATCAGGTCGAGCAGCTTCTTGCTTTCCGTTTTGAATTTGCGCATATGTTCTGCCTTCTTTCTGTACCGGTGCCCTACAATGCGCACCACCCAGGCAGGGCGGCGCAGCGGGCTCTATGTGTTGCGTTTGGCTAGATTATAGGACTCCGCGCGCGACAAGGCAGCTTTTTGTGTACCAGATGTCGATTGTCGAACACGCCGCCACCATATTTCTATCCCGTGCCGAAGGGGCGTGCCAACGGGGTCAGGCTTAATGTCTCATGCCGCGTGCCAACGGGGTCAGGCCTAATGGCTCATGCCGGGAGCGT
>CAMORQ010000277.1 GCA_946623915.1 uncultured Coriobacteriaceae bacterium
AGCCGCAGCCGGAAGTCGCCCGCCGTCTCGATTGCGGGCTGGCCATCAGGGGTCTTCGCGTTCATGGTGATCTTGGTTATCTGGTTGCGGTAATCGTGCCACGGCCAGAACTCAAGCGACACAGACCTGTCGGGCGCCTGCCCGCCAGGAGTGTTGGGACTGCTCGTCTGGAGCGCCGCACGCTTGCTTGCGTCCTTCGGCTTGATGATCAGCTCGCCGTCGTCGGTAATCTCCCACGTGAGGTTCAAGCCGTAGTCCTCCGGGCCGGCAATGTTGGCGTGCGCCTGCTGCGGGGCCAGGGTAACGCACAGCGACAACAAGGCCGCCATAAACAGCGCAACAAGCGCAATCATCATGCGCGGGCGTGTGGATGCACGCAGAACATCTGCTGCAATCACCGTCCCTCTGCTGCCATGCACCGCAGAGTCGCCCGGCTGACCGCCGTACGCACGGCCAAGCTCCACGCCGCTTTCCTGCACCATCACCTTTGACAATGCCTTCAATTCCCTATCCTGTGTGCTCATACCAATCTCCTCTTTAGCTGCAAGCACTACTTTATATATGCTACGCGCAACGCCTTCGGGTTATCCCGTCCGTCCAGTTGACCGTTTCGCAACAAACAACTTGCCATCAAGCGCAACGGATGCCCCCACGCCATGCCGGCAAACTTCGCACACAGCAAGCTGGACGAAATTCGCCTAAGTGTATTAATACTACTCTTCTGTCAACACAAACTCAACAAGAGCGCGACTCAACGTCGCCGCCGTCCGAATCCCACGCCCCGAGCCCCCTTCAGGGCAAACAGGTGACAGCAAAAGCGTACCCTGTCACATGAACCAGGGGTCCTACAGCTCCACAGCAGCCACGCAGTCCACGCCTTCCCGCTCGCACAGGTCGAGTAGCTTGCGGTCGAATGACATGAGCGTTGCCGCCATCCTCCGAGCGAGCACAAGGTAAAGAATGTCGTGAATCGGATGGTTTAACCTTGCCGCCGTGGCAAACACTTCATCCATGAGGTCTATAGACCGAATGAAGCGGGTGACCAAGTTGACCGAATCGCTGTAATACCCATGCGCTTCCTTGGCATCCAGTTTTCCCGCATGCACGTACTTCCAGAAGCTGTTTGCGCACTCAAGCTGCAGAAAGTCTGGCGCAAATACGTCTTCGCCATCCAGAATGAGTGCCTGCATTGCCCGACCCTCTTCGGACCCCATAGCAATTTGCGTTGCAGCACTCGAATCCATCACTACTGCCATGGTCCCTCCTCCACTGCTCGAAGAATTTGGTCTGTGCGTTCCTCTCTCATTTCGCGAATCATTTCAGCGACGCTTGAATACCCATCAAGCACAGGGAGCGGTGGCCGTGAATTGATCCGCTCGAACAGCGCCTCCAAGCGCGTCCTACGTTGCTCGGGGGTTTCATTCGGATCGGTCATGTATGTGACGCCATCGCGCTCGAAAGGCACAAAGGGCACAGGATTTGTAGCCCCGCGTTCAACCACCTTGCCGTCTTTGATTACATGATGCTCTAAAAAATACTCCAGCGCCACGATGGTCTGCTGGGCAAGGCTGCGGTGCTCCAACTCTGACACACGCTTGAATTCTTCGTAAATGTTCTGGGGAAGTTCACGTACTTGCAATGGCGGCATGACCCATCACCTCCTGAAAAACTATGCATGCATAATACTATATTTGCATGCATACATATAGAGACGCACGTGCAATTCCTCCGCCTCCCCCCGCACACGTCCACCCAACAGCGGCCAGCGAGCGCAGCGAGCGAGGCCGCGGGCAGGCCGACCGCGCCCGTGAGACATTAAGCCTGACCCCTTTGTCACGCGGTAGCGGCCAGCGAGCGCAGCGAGCGAGGCCGCGGGCAGGCCGACCGCGCCCGTGAGACATTAAGCCTGACCCCTTTGTCACGCGGTAGCGGCCAGCGAGCGCAGCGAGCGAGGCCGCGGGCAGGTTGAATCCCCGAAGCAGAGTGGAGGTGAGGGTCGCCCATGGTGAGTCAGCGAGCGGCGCTCCCGTGCCCCAGATTGCCATGACGGCGCGAGGAAGCGTACTTCGCTACGTGACGAGCGCCGGATTGGCAAGATGGGGCACGCGAGCGCCGCGCAGTGTCGGCAAAGGCTACTTGATGTGCATGATCCCAAACGAATGCATCCAGACGTTGGCGGCCACGGTGGCCGACGCCTTTTGCACGACGATACGCTCGAACCCTTCGGCTTCTTTTTCCACCAGCGCCAGAATCTCTTCTTGCTCTTCGAGGCTGCAGCCCGAATAGGTAAGGAACAGCGCATCCTTGCGCGACGAATGGCGCGCACGGCGCATGGCGCTCTTGATGTACTTGTCGAACGACGACGACACGTAACTGGCATGGAACCCGTGCAACCGCAGTCCCCTGCGCTTCAATGTGAGCACGGGCTCAAGGGAAAGTGCCCGTACCAGGGTACGCATGGGCGCTGCCATGCCCTTCTGCATGCTCGGCGAGTCGAGCGAGGTCACCAGCACCGTCGTCTGCACCTGGTCGATGAACGCGTCTGTGGCCTTAGCAACTTCTTCGGCGCTTAGGCCCGTATCGGCCAAGCGGGCGGCTTCCAAAGCCACCAAGCCCAAACCACTCGAGAACTGATGGGAATCGACCACGTACACGTTGCCGAAGCTGTCCGCTGCGCTGCAAGCAGTTTCGTAAGCCTTACTTACCGTGCTCTCGACCGAAATGTGCACGACCGTTTCCGCGTTCGTGAGCACATCGCCGAAGAACAGCTCGTATTCTTCGACCGTGCCGGGACTGGTATGTGCGGTTCCGCCCGCATCGAAGTGCGCGAACAAATTGTCCGAATCGATCTCTTCCACATCGCGGAAGCGTCCGGCATCTGTAATGATGTAGAACGGCATGCGCCTGATGCCCGCCTCGGCCAGCATTTCGTCGGTCAGGTCGCACGGACAGTCCACGGTAACGGCAATCGCCCGCTTGTGACGCGATGCGGCGATCTGCAGGCTCTCCCCTTCGCCGACTTCGGCAACCGTTTCGATCATGTCCGTCGGCAGGAACTGCAGAAGCGTCGCTTCGAGCAGGCTGCCGTGAATGGGTTTTGCCAGATACGCCTGGAAACCATGGTTCAGGTAGAACGCGTTCATATCGGATCCGGCGTTGGCCGTAAGCGCCACCATCGGCGTGTTCCTGCACAAACCGCCAGGCTGTTCGCGCACGGCGGTAAGCGTTTCAATCCCGTCCATGTCGGGCATTTCGTGGTCCATGAAGATCACGTCGTAGCGCACTTGAGCGGTCTTCTCGAGCGCTTCCTTGCCGCTTGCCGCCACATCCGCCTGAACGCGGGTGGCGCGCAGAAGCTTGCGTGCGACCATGCGGTTCATATCGTTGTCGTCGACGATGAGCACATGCGCTT
>CAMORQ010000278.1 GCA_946623915.1 uncultured Coriobacteriaceae bacterium
AGTAGAGAGTCCGCAACCAGTTCCTCCCCAGGCCAGTTGCGGACTCCATTGCCGTCTTGCGACGACACCCTCCTAGACAACGTTGAAACTCCAAGGTCCTTGCGGCCCCAAAGCCCCTCCGTTGCGAAGTGGCATAACCACGGACGTAATTATAGTCCTTCCCTGGGAAAAGTGAAGTAGGCATGCATCAGAATAATCCGTGCCCACACATATCAAACGACCGTCCGTCATTGCGTCCAATAACACCTCGGCAGCACGAACCCACAGCGCCACCTGAAGCGGAGACCATGTATCAAACGATACCGTCTCCATGACGCACGCACTACTTGAAATGTGGAACGTAGAGCTTCTCGGCCGGCACGGCATCGTCCGGATAGAGCTTGTTATAGAGGTCGATGAAGTACTCGTCGGTCATGGAAGCGATGTAGTCAACGACGATGGCGTTGGCGTCTTGCGCGCGGTAGGATTCGTTGCCCTTCATCATCCATGCGTTCACGTGATGGCGGAACACGTACGAGCTTTCGTCAGCCGCTTCCACATCGCGCAGGAAGCGTTCGTAGAGCCGCGCCATCATTGGACGGATATGCGCATCGAGGGTCTTATGCGCCGCATCCGACTGGTAGATCTGCTCGTTGTTCAGGTCTTTGATCGCGATGATGGCGTCGAAGACCTCCTGGTCCATGGCAAGGCAGTCGCGCTCCAAACTGTTCTTGACGATGTTTGCTGAAGCGTTCTTGATAAACTCCCAGTTGGTCCGGCCAAGGATATTATCCTCGATGTAGTAGCTTTGGTCGTCGAGTACGCCGATGGACAGCGCATCCTGCCGGTCCTTTCCCATGTAGGCCAGAATGTCGCAAATGCGCACCACGCAACCCTCAAGCGTCGACGGACGCAGATCCTGGCTCGCGCCGGGCACGCAATAGCAACGCTCCATCATGCCTTCAAGCGCGTCGAAATCCTCGCATGGTTCGGGACGGTATTCCAAAAAAGCCTTCTCGCCGCAATGGCACAGCATGCCGTTGAGGGTCTGCAGCGACAAGTTGCGGCCCGCCACCGTGCGCAGCAAACGTACACTGTGCACATTGTGGTTGAAGCATCGCCCCGCGTGCTCCCGATACAAATTGTTCAGGATGTACTCGCCGCCGTGGCCGAAAGGCGTGTGGCCCATATCGTGACCAAGCGCGATGGCTTCGGCGAGCGCAACGTTCAGGCGCAAGGCACCAGCTATTTTGCGAGCGGTTTGCGAAACCAACTGCAAATGGAAGGACCGCCGTGTCAGGTCGTCGTTCTTGTAGAAGGGAAAGACCTGGGTTTTATCCATGCATCGGTTGTAGAACGCGTTGTTCAGAATGCGGTCGACATCGCGTACGAAAGCAGGACGCATCGGATCGCTGTCGTCATCTGGACGTTCGAACACGGCGTCTTCGTGGCGCGTGGCGTAAGGCGACAGCAGCGACTGAGCCGCTTCGTAACCATCTTTCAGATAGGCTGCTTCGTCGGGGGAAAATTCGAACAGCGGATTAGTCATACATGCTCCTTGCAATCCCGAACGTACGCCACGGGCGTACGTGGCGCAGCACCGCATCGTTTGCACGACGCTACATCTCTCGCCGCGATTCTATCGCACGTCCCAACGTAACCTCGTCGGCATACTCCAATTCGCCTCCGACGGGCAATCCACTGGCCAAGCGCGTCACTTTCACTCCCAAAGGACGAATCAGGCGAGCCAGATAACTGGCGGTGGTCTCCCCTTCGACGTTGGAGTTGGTCGCCAGGATGACTTCGTTCACCTCTTCGGTGCCCAACCGGGCCATCAGCTGCCCGATATGCAGATCGTCGGGACCGACGCCCGAAAGCGGCGAAAGCTCTCCCCCCAGCACATGGTACAGCCCCGAAAACAATCCGGTGCGCTCTATAGGGGGAACGTCACGAGGCTCGGACACCACGCACAACACGCTACGGTCACGCCGATCGGACGAGCAGATCGCACATAAGTCGTCTTCGGCGTAATTGAAGCACTGCGGACAGAAATGGACGCGGTCCTTCACCTCGACGATAGCCTCGGCAAGGCGCAAGGCCACGTCCCTGTCGGAGTTCAAAAGCCAAAACGCGATGCGCTGAGCCGACTTCACGCCCACCCCGGGCATGCGTTCGAGTTCGTCGACCAAATGCTGTAGCGAAGGGGATGAAATCATTAGAACCCAGGCATGCCGGGAATGTTCATGCCGCCCGTCACCGAAGACAGACGCGCTTCGGACAGCTCGCTCATCCCACGCAGCGCTTCGTTGACGGCTGCCAGAACCATGTCCTGGAGCATATCCACATCGTCGGGATCGACAGCCGCGGGCGAAATCTCGATGGCGGCAATCGACATGTCGCCAGCCGCCGTCGCCTTGACCATGCCGCCGCCTGCCGACGCCTCGAACGTCATGCCGGCGATTTCTTCCTGCGCTTCGGCAAGCTGCTTTTGCATCTTCTGAGCCTGGCGCATCATCTGTTTCATGTCCATAGGAATTTCCACCTTTCAGCAGCGATAAGGGCCGCTATCAATCAACTTCTTCGAACACGATGGTACCACCCATCGTCTCCGAGAGCATCCTACCTAAATCGTCGGCACCTAACTCCTGCCCTTCGCCGGCCTCTCCTGCACCGGGCGAAGCGCTCGCGGCTGGTGCCCCAGCCATGGGCGCAGGCTGCGACGGAGCATCCGAGGGCGCTATGGGTACGACAACGGGCTCTTGCGGCGATGCGAAAGACGCGTCGCTGTCGGGCACGAACGGAACGCTGTCGTAGACATCGAGGGGCACCTGGTCGTCCGCCGCCGCAATAGTCGCTGGTTCGGCGAGCCCCGATGGGGAATCCTGCGCCGCATCGGCAGGCGGTGCAGCAGGCGCGGCGGGCGCAACGGGAGCGGCGGGAGCGGCGGGAGCAGCTGGCGCCGCTGATGTAGCGGCGGCGCCACTTACCAGCTCGAACGGAACTGCAAATCCCGCAGCAGCATGGAAAGCTCGCGTAAGCAAATCGTGCATCTCGGGCTTGCGCGCCATGGAAAGCGAGATGGGATTCGACGCAGGGAATTCGATGGCTACACCCTGCCCGTCATCGGACGGACGCGCCTTCACCCCCACAAGCATGGCAGCAAAGGGCTGCTTTTCCTTTTTGACCGCAGCCGTAACTGCCATCCATGTGCGCTGAAGTGCCGCCGGATTGCGAAGGAGCGCACCCAGGTCCGCCTGGGCAGTAGGCGCAAGCGGGGCTGCCCCAGCTGGCGCGGATGCTTGCGACGCCGTTTCGACAACGCTCGGCGCAAAGCCTGAAGGAGCTTGGGGCGCCGGAGACGAAGTGCCGTCCCCAACGGACGTAAGTGGCGCTTCGGGCGCGGAAGCAGGAGGAACAGCGGGCG
>CAMORQ010000279.1 GCA_946623915.1 uncultured Coriobacteriaceae bacterium
TCGAGTCCGGCTGCCA
The DNA here is from genome assembly GCA_946623915.1 of uncultured Coriobacteriaceae bacterium. Classification (GTDB taxonomy): domain Bacteria; phylum Actinomycetota; class Coriobacteriia; order Coriobacteriales; family Eggerthellaceae; genus CACXMZ01. The sequence continues at coordinate 17 of CAMORQ010000279.1, forward strand.
GCGCGCCGACGACGGCACCCACCGCTAGAATGGCGGCTTGCACCGTGACGAATGGGCGGCTCTCCCTGTATTTTCCGCCGGAGACCACGAGCAGCCCTTCGGGCGTCTTGAGGTGGTACAGGAAGGTGTCGATCATGACGAGCGTTCCGAGCATGGGAGCGTAGTAGTCGACGTCGGCGACCCCGTCGGTGTATAGCATGACGAACGGCACTATCATCACGGCGGCGGTCCCGGCAGCCACCGAGTTGACGACCCCCATCGTCGCCCCGAACTCGAAGTAGGCTCTCCGCAGGGTAGAATGGTCGCCCTCTGCGATGACCTCCCCGAACACCGCCTGCGTGCCGTTCGTGATCGTCGAGCACAGCTGCCTGATCCCGTGCGCGACGAGCATGTAGACCGAGTAGACGCTCACTGCGTTGAGGTCGCCGATGACGAAGGTCGCGACGAGGACCGGGAAGCCCGCCTGCACCACGCCGAGTATCTGCAGATAGAAGGCGTCCCACCTCTGGTCGAGCGCATAGCCCCCGTGCGGCCTTCCGAAGTCGATTTCCGGGTACCTCCTTCGCGTGTAGAGCACGAGGGCGGCAGTCCGCAGCGCGATCGGGATGACCGCGAGCGCGTACACGACCACGATGTCGGCTCTCAGGCGCGTGGCGACAAGTATGACCGCCACGTACAGGACGCGATATGCAATCGAGGCGATTTGGATGACCCAATTGCGCTGGTCCGCAGTAAGCAGGACCCTGTACTTCGCAAGGGTGAAGAAGTCCAGGAACCCCGGAGCGCAGAGAGCCGCGACCAGGGCGCCCACGCTCACGGGGCCGAGCTCCCCGCAATCGACCAGCATCGGGTACGCGACGGCAAGCGCTGCGGCAAGCGCCGCGAACAGCGCGCCCGATTTGTAGTAGAAGCTCCGAGCTGCCGCGACGATCGCCTCGACCGCCGGCCCGTCCCCGTCGGCGAGCGGCTTGTACAGGGCGAACACGGCAGCGGCCGAGATGCCCGCCTCGACCAGCGCGATGTAGCCCACCATCTGCGTGAGGGATGTGACCAGCCCGTTCATCTGCGACCCGTAGGTTCCGATGATTGCGCGGGGCACGACAAAGCCCGACGCCACGGTGACAACCTGGAGGACGAGCGACCAGAGCGCGTTGGTGGCAAACGACTGGGTGCGGTTCATTTTAGCGATTGCTCCTTGCTCTCGCGTTTGGACGAGCCTGAGATGTCGGTTCGCCGCTGCGGCCATGCACGAGAGCCTCCGGGCGACCAAGAGCAGGCTGTTCGTTCAGCATGCTAATTCGCGCTATTGAGCGGCTATCGGTTTTACAAACCACAGCGGCAATAATCATATTTGCACGAAGATATGCCGACCGAGAGCGCAGGGAGCCCCCGTGACGCCACGCGCCTGGCCCGAAAGACAATGCCTTCTCGGCAGAGCTGTGAAACTCTGGCTCGCATATTCGCGAATATTTGTGCCGCCGCATCCTGCTCGCGCCCGCCCTTCTCATCGCAGCAGCGGAGCATCGCCTACTCCACAAACGCGCGTATCCCAGGACGCCGTCGCGCCCATGCGTCACAGGAGCTCGTCTCGCTTGGCCATGCGCCTGCGGGACGCATTCCCGATGTCGGAGAAGGTGGCTTGCTTCGCCATGGAGCCCTCCACGGGTCGACGCCTTAACTGGGAGTATAATACTATTCGTGGGGTTGCGACGCTTTGGCCCGAAGCTACCGTAGCGAAACCAGCGAGCGGGGCATGCAGCGAACCGAGCATAGTTGGCAAATATCAGGCTGAACATACATAAGCACCTTGTTAATTCGAGCTCGCTTAAACCAACTGATCGTGCAGTGCGCTTCGGGAAGCAGTTGTTTTACGCAAGCGCGCCTGCCCTCGTCGAGGCGGTAGATGCCGCTCGACCCTGGTAGTCGCATCGTCTCTAATCGATTTCAAATCCATCCAGGAATATGCGTACAGCACGAATGGAGCATACTGGACTACCATGTCAGGGTACCAGTCGAAGGTTGCTGCTATGAAGCATCCGATAAGTGAACCGCAGAGCGCCAACTGCCCAGCCGACAAGCCATTTTCACTTGTTGCACGAGGTGTGCAGCAGTGATACAACCCTAAGAAGAAGAACACCATCGATACTGCGCCGCCCGTGTAGAGCAGTTGGAGCAACACGTTGTGGCAGTGGTCTATGCCAAGCTTGAAAAAGGTTGTCGACTGCGCTTCCAGCCCGTGCCCTATCACAGGGGATGCAGCAATGCAAGCCCACGACAGGCCCCATAACTGCCCCCTGGTTCCATCCATTGGCTTGCCGAAAAGGGCTGTCAGGCTGGACAAAAAATCGCTAGCATTCAAGAGTGGTGTAACGGCGCAGATGAGCAGGCCGCCAAAGAGAACCTGTCTGTAGCTAACCGGTATGCGAGCGTTGCTCTTCTTGGCCTTGAGGGCTATTAGGTAGAATACGGCAGCCACTGTGGTCGCCAGCATGGCTGCTACAGACCACAGGCTCCAGTACATGAACAGCGTCAATGCGCTCGCGGCGACAGCCGGAAAAAGCCCCTTGTTCGAATCGCAATACCTGTACCACGTTGCGCCTAGCACAGGAAGGTAGTAAAACACGGACCCGTTGTCGTGGGTAAAAAAGAACCAATGCTGGGTGGTCTCTATTCCATACAAGATTGATATACCTGGGTTCATTCCACCGACAACGTCCCGATACTGCACGTAAGTCAAATAATGCACCCCGCACATTATGATGCCGGCGCAAACGAATGCCCTCAGGGCCATTTCTCTATCTTTTGAGAGCGCGAACTCCATCAGGGATATGAAACCGCAAATCTTACAAAAACCGGCATAGGCCGACAGCATGCTTCCATCGGATCGAGCCAGATATGACGAGAGTAAGTAGTACGAAAACGCAAACATGACGAGACAGGCCCATCTCATCGTGATTGCACAGCTGCGAAGGTATAGAATCACAGACAATACGCTCACCACAAGCATCGCAGCGCGCCATATGGCGTACACGCCACCGGGTACAGCATAATGGGCAGGCGTGAAAAACGAGGCGAAGCACACGGTCATCAGCCCAAGGGTGAAGACGTCCTTTTTAAACATGCGTAAAGGCATGCTCCCTGGCTTCCTTGAGTTTTTCTCGCCTGTGCCAGTCCTGCTGTGTTGGTTGGCGTTGAGCATGATGGCCTACCCGACCGCTGCCTTGAGCCATTCCAGCGACCTAGCGCGCTGATTGGCCAAAAGCCTGCGTGTTTCCTCTGCATTCGCAGAACCTTTCTCGGAGCGGATTCCTTGCAGATTGCGTGAAGTGGCTAGGTGCATGCCAAGTGATGTTGACAAGTCGAGAATTCGAGCATCAGCA
>CAMORQ010000280.1 GCA_946623915.1 uncultured Coriobacteriaceae bacterium
GCCAAGCCGTAGTAGGGCCCAGCGCGCCGCCCGGTCCGCGCGCAGCGTCCGGTCGTCCCAGACGAAAGACGCCCGTTCGTCAGAACGGGCGTAGTACATGGTGGTCAGGGGGGGCTTGGCGCATCGCTTCGCGATCCGCACACTCCGGGCCTTTGGCCCTCCGTGCCAAACGTGCCAGAGGGCACGTTTGCCCTTCACAGGGTTCAAGTCCCCCCTGGTGCTTGGACCCGGAAGCGCAAACAGGTCCAAGGCCAAATCCGCAGGTCGCCCGTGGTGAGACAGCGAGCGCGGACCCGGCGAGTGCGATGGGCCCGCTCTCGGCGCAGCGCCCGTACTTCGGTACGGGCCAAGCCGTAGTAGGGCCCAGCGCGCCGCCCGGTCCGCGCGCAGCGTCCGGTCGCCCCAGACGAAAGACGCCCGTTCGTCAGAACGGGCGTAATACGTGGTGGTCAGGGGGGGACTTGAACCCTCGGCACGCGGATTTTCAGTCCGCTGCTCTACCAACTGAGCTACCTGACCGTTTGTCATGCTCTTCGAGGAAAAGCCCGAAGCGCGAGAAGATATTCTACCTGCGCAGCAGTGAAGGGTCAAGCGGAAAAATGCCTTTCCATAACAATGGGGAAACAAAGCGCGCGCATCCTGCAGGTCCAATGTGCGCGGCGCTATACTTTGCCCATAGTCTGAAAGGGGTTAAACCATGCAGCAGATTAAATATGCGGCAACCGCATGGAACGACATCAAGCATTCTCCGGGGTGGTTCGGAAAGCTGGCTTTGCTGGCTCTTCTCGGCTTCATACCCGTGTTCGGGCAGATCGTCACCTACGGGTACGTCTATGGATGGGCCCGCGACATCGCATGGGGAGTGCATGCGCCCATGCCCGCCCGGCTGTTCGGCAATGAAGACGGCAAGCTGTACAGCCGCGGTTTCTTCGTCCTCGTTGTTACGGTGGTGTTCCTGTTCGTTCCCGCCTTCGTGGGATCCATCGCGATGACGATGGTGGGTGCAGGCGCCGCTTACGACGCGCATTCCGGCTCGGTCGCGCTGACTCCCGCTCTAGGCATCTTTGGATTTTTGCTGGCGCTCGTCGCAACGGTGGGAGCATTGGCGGCGTCCATGTTCGTGTTCATCGCTTCGATGCGCACTTCTATTTACGACCGCATTTCTGCGGGATTCCAACTGAAAAAGCTTTGGGCGATGTTCCGTTACGACGCGAACGGCGCCTTGCGCATTTTCGGCATGTCCATTCTGCTGGGAGTCATCGGCAGCTTTGCCCTGTCCATAATCGCTGGAATATTGTCCACGATCGCGTTCGGCACGTCGGCGCCCGCCATGATGGGCCTTATGTCGCAGGGCAATCCCAGTTCGTACGACGTTATGCGCGTGCTTGCCCCATCCTTCTTCGTGTTCTCGCTGCTGATGTTCGTGCTCGCTTTTTTCGCGACGATGTACTCGGTTTTCGTGTTCACAATGGTCGCGCGTGCGGCAGGGTATTGGACGCAGCAGTTCAACGTGGCGCAGTGGCGCGGACAAGACGACCCCATGCCCTTCGAAGCCGACCAGATGTATCGCCAAGCGCAACAGGCCCAGTACGCTGCTCAGGTCCAGTATGCGCAGGCGCAGGCAGATTACGCTCAAGCTCAAGGGCAGCAGGTGAACTATCAGCATCAACAGGCGCAGCGGGCTTACGCACAGGCTGAAGCCGCACAACAGGCGCAGGTGCAAGCGCAGGCCGCCCAGCAGGCGCAAGCGCAGGCGCAGGCCGCCCAGCAGGCGCAAGCAGCCGTGCCCACCGCATTCGCAGCCGAATCGTTGGTGCCTGGTGCGGAAGAGCCCACGACCCCGGAAGCCCCGGTATCCGGCGATGCGCCTTACCCTGCTGTTGGAGATGCACCTCAGCCCGCATCTGGCGATGTCGCGCCCGAACCTGCGGTTTTCGAGCCCTTGGCACCCACCGCGTCGCCCGACGCGTACGGATCGGAGGCCGACAGCGGGATTTCCACGTCGTCGTCCATCGATGCGGCGCCTTCCGCATCTGACGCCGCTTTTGATTTTGCGGACGGCAGAGGGGCCGAAGGCGCCACCAATGCCGATTCTGCGAACCTCCCGCGGTAGGTCCGAGCGCTGTCGTGCGGAGGGTATAATCGAAAACACCTAACAGGAGCGAACGAAGGGCCGTCCTGCATCAGGGCGGCCCTTCTTCATGCGAACCGGGCTTCTGCCCGGTTCCGCGCAGTGGAGGAGGAGAACAATGGACAAGCCTCTTGTCGGAATCATCATGGGAAGCGAATCGGATATGCCTGCCATGGAGCCGTGCATGGCGCAGCTCGACGAGTTCGGCATTCCCTACGAAGTGAAGGTGGCAAGCGCTCACCGCAAGCCCGACGAGGTTCATGCCTGGGCGGCATACGCGCATGAGAACGGCATGAAGGTTATCGTGGCTGCAGCGGGGAAGGCTGCTCACCTCGGCGGTGTCGTGGCCGCCTACACCCCGCTTCCCGTGATTGCCGTGCCCATGAAAACGAGCGATCTGGGCGGTCTGGACAGCCTGCTTTCCATGGTTCAGATGCCCAGTGGCGTGCCGGTTGCCTGCGTCGCGATCAACGGGGCGAAAAACGCCGCCATCCTGGCGTGCCAGATTCTGGGCACCGGCAGCGAAGAGCATCTCCAGAAGGTCGTTGCGTTCAAGGAGCAGATGGCGAATGCCTAAGAAGCTCCTGATGGGAAACGAAACCGCCGCCTGGGCCGCCCTCGAGGCGGGCGTCGGCGTGGTGGCAGGCTACCCTGGCACTCCTTCGTCGGAAGTGGTGGAAACAGTTTCCAAACTGTGCGCGTCGGGCGCAGCGTCCGGCGTGCACGTGGAATGGTCCACCAATGAAAAAGCCGCCCTCGAAGTGGCGTTCGGGGCTTCGCTTTCCGGGTCCCGCGCGCTGTTCACCTGCAAGCAGATGGGACTGAACGTGGCAAGCGACGCGTTGCTGTCCCTGAACTACGTCGGATGTCGTGGCGGGTTGGTGCTCTACGTCGCCGACGACCCCGGCCCCATTTCCAGCCAAACCGAGCAGGACACGCGGCGTTTCGCCGCGTTCGCGAAGGTGCCCGTGCTCGACCCGTGCAATCCCGATCAGCTCTACCGGATGGTTCGCTACGCGTTCGATTTGTCGGAGCGCTTTTCCACACCGGTCATCGTGCGTCCGACGACGCGCATCTGCCACGCGTCCACGTTTTTCGAGGTGCCTGAATCGACGGCGGCGCGTCCGGTGCCGGAAGGCGGTTTCGCGAAAGACGATGCCCGCTGGGTCATTTTCCCCGCGCGGTCGTACCGCGGACATGGCGAAATCAACGACCGGTTAGGCGCGATCGCACGCGAGTTTTCGCAGCCGGAGGATGCAACGCT
>CAMORQ010000281.1 GCA_946623915.1 uncultured Coriobacteriaceae bacterium
GAAATACGACCTGGCGGAAACGGTCGACGACATCCTGTTCTACGGCTACCTGTACCAGCAGAAGAAATGCTTCGGGCTCGACTACAACGACCTTATCATCTTCGTGCTTGAACTGTTTCGCCTGCGCGACGACGTGCGGCAGAAATGGCAACAGCGCCTGGAATACATCATGGTCGACGAATTCCAGGACATCGACGGGCTTCAGTATCGGCTGATGGAAGTACTTGTTGTGCACCATGGCAACCTGTTTGTCGTGGGCGACCCCGACCAAACCATCTACACCTGGCGTGGCGCCAACGTAAAGTATCTGCTGGATTTCGACCACAACTTCCCTGGCACGCGCACCGTCATGATGAACGACAACTACCGGTCGACACCGCAGATAACCATGGCAGCCAACTCGCTCATTTCGGCCAACAAGAAGCGCATGGAGAAAAACCTCGTTTCCAAGCAACCGGCAGCAGACAGGGTGCGCTGCTACCACGGCACCAGTTCGGCTGACGAGGCTACATGGATTGTTGATCAAATCGAGCAACTAGTGGGAAACGGCGCGGAACTGCGCGACATCTGCGTGCTTTATCGCGCACACTACGCTTCTCGTCCAGTAGAAGACGCGCTGGTAAAGGCGCAAATCCCCTACACCATCTACAGTGGCGTGCAGTTCTTCGACCGCAAGGAAGTAAAGGACGCCCTATCGTATTTGCGCATGGTCATCTTCCACGACGACCTTTCGTTCGAGCGCATCGCGAACACGCCCAAACGCAACCTGGGGCAGCGGCGCATGAAGTACTTGCGTCAATATGCCGAAGGCCAGGACGTGTCTTTATGGCGCGCACTTGTGGACAACTTGGACGATCCCATCATGAAGGGTACACAAGCGCGGCAGTTCGTGGATCTGATAGAGCGCTACTCGGCGCAAGCAGAGGCGCGACCTGCATCGGAGCTGTTGGCTGACTTGCTGGACAAAAGCGGCTACGAGCAGGCGCTGCGCACCGAAGGCAGCCAAGAACGTCTGGACAACTTGGCCGAACTGCGCCAAGCGGTCTACGAATACGAAACCAGCTGCGGCGAGGAAGCCACACCCGACAATTTCCTGATGCACGTGGCGCAAATGACGAACCTGGACGCGGGAATGTCCGCAAACAAGGTGAAGCTTATGACCATCCACGCCGCGAAAGGCCTGGAGTTCCCCTATGTGTTCTTTTGTTCGATGAACGAAGGGGTTATCCCCTCGCGCAAAACGCGAACGGCCGACGCCATGGAAGAAGAGCGCCGGCTGGCGTTCGTGGCCATCACCCGTGCGGAGCGCGGTCTGTTCCTAACCTGCGCCGACGGCACCAACCACGATGGCATGCCGCGCTACCCCAGCAGGTTCGTCTTCGACATCGACCCCGACCTGATCGATTTCGAAACCCCCTTGGCGGATTCGCTTGTGCGCGACGCTCGCAAGTACATGGAGCTGCAGGACAAGCGGCTGAGTCAGGAAGACACTGCGCTGCTCGAGACCGGTACGCGCGTTGCGCATCCTGTATTCGGCGAGGGTACGGTAATCGGCGTGGATGCGGACCGCAGCGCCTACAGCGTGCAATTTGACAGCATGCCAACCCCCCGCAGCCTGGCCTTCAGTGCGAAACTTGATGTGATGCAGTAGCATATTTCCATCCGTAACACGAGGAGGCATCATGGGCAGAGGGTTCAACTACCACTGCGACAATTGCGGAAAAGATTACCGGGTCAGGCTTGGCGTTGGCATGGCCCATCCCTCTACATGCGAGGAAACCCTGGCTCGCGTGAAAGAGGGGAAGTACGGCCAGGACCTGAAAGAAGCCGCCGAAAGCGAAACGTATGTTGGCGTGGACGCCGCGCTGAAATTGTACGTGTGCGATGCATGCGGACATTGGGATGTGTATGCAGATGCATCCGTCTACGGCCTAGCAGACAAGGAAAGGGGGCCCTCGGCTATGTTCGGAACCAGAACGATTGAAGAGTGGGGGTTCATCCCCTACACCACGGGTTGGGAAGACGAAATCGGCTTTCGGGTTATCAAAGAATTCAGACCACCGTGCGAAAAGTGCGGCAGAGAGATGCAGGCAATCGAAGCCGACGAAGACTCCGATGAAACTCCCGTGCTGAAATGCCCCAACTGTGGCAGCGAGCTATCGACCGGCGTCATGAATGTGTTGTGGGATTAGGAGCGCCCCATGCATGAGCTGAGAGACGCGGTCTATGGTGCGGCCGTAGGAGACGCACTGGGCGTACCCTTCGAATTCAAGCAGCGCGACACGTTCGCATGCACGGACATGGTTGGCGACGGCACCCACCACATGCCCGCAGGAACGTTTTCCGATGACACGTCGATGATGCTTGCCACCTGTGACAGCATACGAGTTAAAGATGGACGAATCGACGTGGCTGATATGCGCGAGCGATTCGTTGACTGGTGGCGCAGGGGCACCTATACCATAGACGGGATATGCTTTGATATTGGGGGCACGACGCAAACCGCTCTCGGCACGGGCGAAGGTCGCTCGAATGAACGCAGCAACGGCAACGGATCGCTTATGCGCATTGCTCCGCTAGCCTACATGCACGCAAGCGACGATGACGTGCAAGCAGTGTCGGCGATCACGCACGCTCACCCGCTGTCCACCGAAGCCTGCGTGTGCTTCGTCGGCATCCTACGCAGGATAGCCGGCGGAAGCGATCTGCGCGACGCGATTCGCTGCAGCAAACCCGACATGGATGAGTTCTCTTTCCTGAACGACGTGTGCGAGCTGCCGCGCGAGGAAATACGATCCGGCGGCTTTGTGCTGGACACACTAGGAGCGGCTCTTTGGTGTTTCGCAAACACCGGGAACTACGCCGAATGCGTGCTCGCCGCCGTCAACTTGGGGCACGACACCGACACCACAGCCTGCGTCGCCGGCGCTCTTGCCGGCGCGGTTTATGGTTACGGCGCCATCCCGCAAGAATGGCTAGGCACCTTGCGCGGCAAAGACATGATCGAGCGCTGCCTGTTTTAACCAAAGAGGGAACACCTCCCCTACGGCACTCTTTTGAACCATCGTCTGCTTCCGTCGTTAGGGCATGCGCCCAACATCTCTTCCTGGCCTTAGCTCTGGTTTGATACAAGGGCCTTTGCGACTCATCGCAGGCAACGCAACATTGAGGGCTCCCCTAGCTGCGCGTGACCTCATGGGCTTCGCAGGCTTGCCTCGTGGCCCCGGTCAGCAATGTGGTGGAATTGTTGCCAGCCAAATTATTTCTTGAAACGCATCTGCAGCGGGGCTATCATGTTGAATCGTTCGACTGGCGAGCATTAGTCGAACACGTACATAGTGCGGGGTGGAGCAGTCTGGTAGCTCGCCGGGCTCATAACCCGGAGGT
>CAMORQ010000282.1 GCA_946623915.1 uncultured Coriobacteriaceae bacterium
AAGATGGGATTATCGAAATCGCGCCGCTTGCCTTCATGCGCGGGCGTACGCTCAACGACAGCTTCATCATCCTCGACGAGGCGCAAAACACAACACCCGAGCAGATGAAGATGTTTCTGACGCGTTTGGGGTTCAGCTCCAGAATGGTCGTCACGGGCGACACAACGCAGATAGACATACCCAAAGGCGTGTCGGGCCTGAAACACGTACGGGGTATACTGGACGGCATAGACGGCATCGCGTTTTGTGATTTCACGGGCAAGGACGTGGTGCGCCATTCGCTTGTCCAGGCAATCGTCAGCGCCTACGACAACGCCGTTGCCGCCGATGCTGCAGCGCGCCTCGACCGCGACCCGGCCGACGGCATGAAGATTTAGGGAGTTCGCATGGAAGTGCTTGTCGCCGTGGAACACGGCAGCGATTTGGTCGAACAAGTCGAAGTGGAGGCGCTGTGCTCCTTCGCCATGAAGGCTGAGGGCAAGCCCGACGATTGCGAGGTTTCGGTCACGTTCGTCGACAACGACGAAATGGCCCGTTTGAACGCCGAATACCGTGGCAAAGACGGTCCGACCGATGTGCTTTCGTTCGAGTGCGACAACATCGTCGATGAAGTGACGTCGGCTTTTGCGGAAGGGCAGCTCTACGAGCTCGGCGACATCGTGATCGCCGCCGACGTGGCAGCCGCTCAAGCCGATGATTTCGGGACGAGTGCCGTTGAAGAAGTGGAGCTGCTGCTCGTCCATGGCATCCTGCATCTGTGCGGCTGGGATCATCTGCAAGACGATGAAGCCGAGGCCATGGAGGCTCGCGAACGCGAGATTCTGGGTGCTTGGAGGGCGCGTTGAAGCCCGCTGGTGAAAAGACCCGTCTGTCGGAAGCGTTTATCGACGCTTTCTCGGGCATCGCGCAGACGTCTCGGGAACGCAATTTCCGGATCGAACTGTGCTTCGCGGTCGCGGCAATCGTTCTCGGCATTGTCTTCCGCAACACGTTCGAACAATGGCTCGTTGTCGTCGTGTGCATCGGATTGGTGCTGGGAGGGGAGTGTATCAATTCCGCCATCGAGGCCGTCGTCGACCTTGCCAGTCCCGATTTCCATCCCCTTGCCAAGAAAGCCAAGGATGCCGCAGCGGGCGGGGTTCTCGTCTTTTCCATCGCGGCGTTCGTCGTCGGCGCCGCCTTGTACGCGCCACCGCTTCTGCGGCTGGTCGGCATAGGCGTTTAGAGGGGGTCGCCGTGTCGGATGAATCAACGTTTCGTTCAGGGTTTGTAACTCTGCTCGGTCGCCCCAACGCGGGCAAATCGACGCTGCTCAATTTCATCATAGGCAAGAAGGTCGCCATCACGTCGAACACGGCGCAAACGACGCGGCACCGCTTCCGCGCCGTATTGACCCGGGAGGGCTTCCAGCTCGTTCTTGTCGACACTCCTGGGTTGCACAAGCCGCATGACGCGCTTGGGGAAGAGCTGAACGCCAGTGCGCTGCAGGCTTTGGACGGCATCGATGCCGTTGCGTTTCTGCTGGACGCTTCCAAGCCGTTGGGGCGAGGAGACGAATGGGTGCTTTCCCATGTCAGGGCGTGTAGGGCGGCCAAGATCCTCGTCGTGAACAAGGTGGACCTCGTCGACGAGTCGACGGTGTCCGCGCAACGCGAGGCTGCGCTTCCCCTGGCCAAATGGGATGCGGTGTGCACGCTGTCTGCTGCAACAGGCGAAGGTGTCGAAGGGTTCATCGATGCCGCTGCAGAGCTTTTGCCCGAAGGGCCCTTGTGGTTTCCCGCCGACATGGATACCGACCAGCCCGAGGAAGTGGTGGTTGCAGAGTTCATACGCGAAAAGATCCTCAGGTCGTTTCGCGACGAGGTTCCCCACGCCATCGGGGTGGTGGTCGAAGACATGTCGTACGTGAAAAAATCGAACCTCATGCGCATCTACGCCGCCATCTACACCGAGCATGAAAGCCAGAAAGGCATCATCATAGGCAAGGGCGGCGCGGCGCTCAAGCGCATCGGCACGCAGGCGCGAGAGGACCTCGAGATGTTTTTGGGCTCGCGGGTCTACTTGGACCTGCGCGTCAAGGTCCGCAAGAATTGGCGACGCGATCTGAACCAGATTCGCCGTTTCGGATACGGAGAGGGTCTGTAGTTCCCATGGCTGTGCCGCGTACCTACCATGCCAGCGTCATCGTGCTGCGCAAGCGAAAGCTTGGGGAATCCGACCTCATCCTTTCCATGCTCGCTGGCGACGGGTCTTTGGTCGAAGCGGTTGCGAAAGGCGCCCGCAAACCTACGAGCAGCTTCGCAACGCGGCTCGATCTGTTCTGCGAGAGCGAAGTGATGCTCGCGCGGGGTCGCAACCTCGATATCGCAAGCGAAGTGCGTCTGCTGAACAGCCACGACGTCATCCGCACCAACGTTGCGGCGACCTATGCTGCTGCACCCATGCTCGACTGCATAGCCCAAGTCGCTTTGCCGAACCTCCCGGTCGAGCACCTGTTCGCCATGTCGTCTTCGGCACTTGCCCATTTCGATGATGCGCGCGAAGACCAGATGCCTTCCCTTACCGCGGCGTTTCTCGTGAAGTTGTTCGCCTTGCTTGGGGTGCGGCCCCAGCTAAACCTTTGCGTTGGCTGTGGACAGCCGCTTTCCGACGATGCAAATTCCTTGGCCGGGTTTTCCTTCGATGATGGAGGATACGTCTGCGAATCGTGCGCGACAGGCTTCGAGCGCGTCCGCATAGAGCGCTCCACCCTGCAGTGGGCAGCGGCTTTTCTGGGATCGACGTTCGACGAGGTGCTTGCCTTCGATGCCGACGCGAATGCTTCGTTCGGGGTCCTTCATTTCGCGAACCGGTGGCTGCGCGAAACCCTTAGCGTCAATTCGAAGGCGCTCAACCAGCTTTTGACGTGCGGATTGTTCTAGAGCGGCGTTTGCAGACGTTGCTTTTGGCTATGCCGGATCAATCTCTTTGACCATGATGTGGTCGTTCATCACGTATCCGCCGCCGATGTCGGCGTCCACGTCTTCGACGCTTTCGAAGCCCTTTGCCAGATAGGCGCGTATGCCCAGTTCGTTTCCGCGATTGACGGTCAAGTACATCGCCGGCAGGCCTTCGTTTTTGCACAGCTGTTCGTAAAACGCGATGACATGACTGGCGTAATGCTTGCCGCGTTCGTGCGCATAGAGGTATATCTTGCTGATGAAGAAGCGCTGCGGCCAGCGTTGGTCTACGACGGTTCCGTGGCTCATCCACGCATCGGCTTCTTCGTCGCCGCTCAGACGTTGGGTGCATCCGGCCGTGTAGCCCACTTCGCGCCCGTCGTCGGACAGGATCCAGTACCGGTAGCCGTGTTCGGCTATGTCGTGCTTC
>CAMORQ010000283.1 GCA_946623915.1 uncultured Coriobacteriaceae bacterium
GTCACCTTGCCGAGGTTGATAGGTTCGCCCGTCACTCGTCCGCCACGCCTCTGCCTCCTGGCAAGGTGTTCCCTATCTAGGCTCGGGGTTGTGGTATGCTCTGGCATTGTTTCGGACAAACGACGAGCAAATGGAGCAGATATGGCCGAAGCTGTAGCCCATCGGATAGAGCTACCGAGTTACACCTTGGGCGAAGAGGTGGCAAACTCGATCACCCATGGCGTCGGTGCGCTAGCAGGGGTGGCCGCCCTTGCGCTCATGGCCGTCAAGGCGTCTACGCCCCTGGCATGCGCATGCGTGTGTTTGTTCGGGGCAGCCATCATCACCACGTATTCGGTGTCGTGCGTCTACCATGCCCTGTCGCCGCGTGTGATCGGCAAGCGCGTCATGCGCGTGCTGGACCACTGCAGCGTGTACATCCTGGTGTTCGGCACCTACATCCCCGCAGCACTGCTGGGCGTAGGCGGCGCTTTAGGATGGGCGCTGTTCGGATTCGTGGGTTTGATCGCCGCAACGGGCATCACGTTTTCGGCCATCAACCTAAGCCGTTTCTCCAAAATCGGCGTGGCCTGTCATCTGGTGAGCGGATGGTCGTTTCTTATCGGGCTGCCCCACCTGTCGGCGTCCTTCGGGTTCGAGTGCGCCGCGCTGATCGTCACCGGCGGGGTCGCTTACTCGCTGGGCGCGATTCTGTACGGGCTGGGACGCAACCACAGTTACATGCACAGCGTCTTTCACGTGTTTTGCCTTGCAGGGACGTTGTTCCAGTTCCTCGCGATCTACCTATTCCTGCTGTAAGGGATGATGGCCTGCCGACGAGTGTCGCAAGGGGTATCGGCCTTTCTGCTTTTTGTTGCACGGGGCGCCGGCCTGCCCGCGCGGGCGCGACACGACGTACTTGGTCTGCTCATTGCCCCCACCTAGACGCCTCCACGCCTGTGCGAGCGCGACCTGCCTGTGCTGGCGCCGACCTGACTGCGCTCGACTCGAGAGACACCGACCGATGCGGACTACGACCTGCCGGTACGGACTCTGGCCTGCCTGCACGGACCACGGCCTGCTGATGCGGACTCTGGCCGACCTGCACGGACTCCAGCCTGCCGGAGCCTGTCGCAAGGGGTGCAGGGTTCGTCTTCGGATGGGCGTATTTCTCCCCCGGCGCGCGGAAGGTGGCGAGCAGACCCCCACGTGCATGCCGAGGCGAAGGCCGCACGACCCGATGCCTCATGCGGGCCGCATCATCATTCCGACCTCTGTCCTAAACGTAATATCAAATTGCGTTATTTGCCTGCGTCTTTCGAAGGTTTTGCGCTATGCTGTGAAAGCTATCGGAGACGGATGGAGCCCTGGTGGGTCCCGCGGCCTTCAAAGCCGTTGCGAGGCGCGCAGAACGTCTTGGGTGTGTTCGATTCGCACACGTCTCCGCCAGTCTCCCTTTGTGCGCCCTCCTGCTTTCGCCGCATATGACACGGATGCGATCTGTGCCATGGGGAACCGAGTGGTCGGCTAGTAGGAGTTGAGGAAAGCACGGGTGCGCTCGTGCTGGGGGTTGGTGATCAGCTGCTCGGCCGGGCCGCTTTCGACGATAACGCCGCCGTCGATGAAGATGATATGGTCGGCCACGTCGCGAGCGAACGCCATCTCGTGGGTGACGATAACCATGGTCATATGCTGGGCGGCCAGGTCGCGAATGACGCGCAGCACTTCCTGGGTAAGCTCGGGGTCGAGCGCGCTGGTCGGCTCGTCGAAGAACAGCACGTCGGGGTTCATGCACAGTGCGCGCGCAATGCTCACACGCTGCTGCTGGCCGCCGGAAAGCTCGCAGGGAACCTTGTCCTCGTTGCCTTCGAGCCCCATGCGCTTGATAAGGGCGCGTGCCGCTTGCTCGACTTCGGCCTTGTCGCGCTTCTGCACGCAGATCGGGGCGTCCATGATGTTCTTGAGCACCGTGTAATGCGGGAACAAGTTGTAGTTTTGGAACACCAGTCCGAACTTCTGGCGCGCTTGGGCGAGCACGTTCTTGTCGCCGTACACCGCACCGGCTTCCCCGTCGCGCGCCACCTGGATATCACCGTAAGAAAGCGACCCGCGGTCGAAACGCTCGAGCAGCGTGGCGCAGCGCAGCAGCGTGGACTTGCCGCCTCCCGACGCGCCAATGACCGCCACGACCTGGCCGGGCTCGACCTGCAGCGAAACGCCCTTGAGCACGTGGTTGTCGCCAAAGCTCTTGTGAACGTCCTGAATGCTTACAACTGGCTGAACTGCCTGATTCTCGGCCATCGCGCCCCCCCTTGCAACCCTAGTCGTGATAGTAATCCAGGCGCTTCTCCAGGCGACTGAGGATAAACTCCACGAGAATCGTGAAGCCCCAGTACACGAGCGCGGCGATGATAAACGGCAGCATGCTCACCTGCCCGGCGGCGATCTGCTTGGCCACCGTGAACATCTCGGCGATGGCTAGCACGAATGCAAGCGAGGTGTCCTTGATCAGGGTGATGACCTCGTTGCCCATCGCAGGCAGGATGCGCTTGATCACCTGCGGAAGCACGATTTTCATGAACGTTTGGCTGCGCGAGTACCCCAGCACCTCGGCCGCCTCGTATTGGCCTTGGGCGATGCTTTGGATGCCGCTTCGGTAGATTTCGGCGAAGTAGGCGGCGTAATTGAGGATAAAGCCCACGCAGCATGCGATCATCACCCAGGGGACGTCGATGTGTACCGGCCCGATGTCGGCAGGGCCGATGTTGAGGTCACCGAGCTTGATGCCGAGCAGGTAGTACGGGAAGTACATGAGCGCCATCAGCTGCAGCATCAGCGGGGTGCCGCGCATAAACGATATGTAGGCGCGCGTAAGCCAGGCGAGCGGCTTGATCTTGCTCATGCGGCACAGCGCCACGACCACGCCGAGCGGCAGCGACCCCACGAGCGTGATTACGAAAATCTGCCCGGTGACGATGAGACCCTGGCCGAGAAGGCCGAGCATGGTGGATAGCGTCATGCCGTCCATGCCGAGCATGTTGGCGCCTATGCCGTCTATGAAGCCTGCGATGTCCACTCGTTGCTACCTCTGTGTTGTGTCGTGTTCGTGGGTGGGTGATGGGTGGGTGATGGGTGGGTGGTCCGTGGTGTTGCCGTGCGTTCGCGTGTCCGTCCGTTCGTTCGTGCGTGCGTGCGTGGGTGTGTGCGTGCTGGTGTGCGTGTGTTCGTGCGGGCGGGCGTGTTGCCGTGTGTGGGTCGTGGGTTCGTCCGTTCGTGCGTGCGTGCAACTTTGCGTGCGTGCATGTTGCTGTGCGTGGGTGGTGGGTCTGTGCGTCCATTCGTTTGTTCGTGCTGCTGCGGGGCGG
>CAMORQ010000284.1 GCA_946623915.1 uncultured Coriobacteriaceae bacterium
AATCCTGAGCACAGAGCGCAGCGGCCCCTGCGTCATCCCGCTACAGCTTCACCATGGTGCGTAGGTATTCTTCGGCGTACGAGCCGGCGGGAGCGCTCAACTCAAGAGCGGGGCAGTGCAGGAACGACTCAGCGCATATATCGACGACGCTTGCGGGTACGGTGACGCGTCGCAGGTTGCTGCAGCTCCGAAACGCCCACTCTCCGATGCTGGTGACACCATCGGGAACGTCGAAGGATTCAAGTCGTTCGCACCCTGAAAAGAGGAGTTTGCGCAATCGCAGTATCCCTTTCGGAAGGACAACGCTCTCCAGGCGCTTGCAATCGCAGAACGCGCCCACGCCGATTTCGCGCACCGAAGAAGGCAGCACGACGTACTTGAGGTTCGGGCTTTTCGCGAAACAATAGTTGTCGATTGAGACAACCCCTTCGGGAACGCGCAGCTCTTCGCAAAGGCACGGTTCGCTTCCCTGGCGAAGGAACCCATCTTCGACGCTCGAGGCATCTTAGAGTAGGAAATCGAATTCAGATGCGTGCATAATGGCTCCTTCCCTGATGCGAACCTCGGCCATTCGGCGGTTTTCAGGTGGTTACACTTTAGCTATTCAGTGGGCGCTGATGCAAACTTCGGGGCACCCAGTGGCATCTATGCACAGGAGGGCTGCACGTTGTGGCACAACGTGCAGTGAGCCCATGCCAGCCCCGTGAGTTGGCTTCTTCGCGTCAGAAGAATACAGGCGACACCCACTCCGCGCCCATGACCAACCCGAACGTGATCGAATTGGGCGGCGCGTCAAAGTTCACCTTTCGGTTGGCTCGGGCGCCTAGGCCACATCGAGCACAACCGCGCTTGTCCTGCTCATTCTATGCGAGGGCGTGCTTCACTTCGCCTGGTCACAAGCTTCCACACTAGCCAGTCGATGCCCAAAAGCGCCAAGACAACGCACGCATACAAGGGAATAATCACGGGAAGAGAATCTGGCAAGAACGAAAGCATGCTGTATCGGCTCGGTTTGAGATACAGGTAGTTCGCCGTGTCGAACCCCTGGTTCAGCAGCAATGCCGGTACGGTAAGCGCCGCAAGCATGATGAGGACGGCAACGATACCGCACGGATGCGGTTTGAACTTGTGTACGAACATCATGTAGAACATGCCATAGATTGGCAGCAGGTGCAGTCCCCAAAATTGGTAGTACCGAAAGAAGCCGGGCCCCGTCGTGGTGATGACGGCGGGGAAGATCAGGGGAAGCAGGCTGAAGCTCATTGTGAGGAAGTAGGTCATGTCAAAAAGCAGCGGGGATTTCTTCATCATCATGAACATGGCGATGATGAGCGTTCACTCGCACACCTGAAGCGGCAGCTTGTCCATGAAGGTATGGGAGGGGTAGGGCGCCGTGCCCACATAGAGCAGCCGCCAGTAATAGCTCATCAAGAAGATATAGCCGATGAAGCAGAAGATGTAGCGGGCGGTTTCCTCGTGGCGCCACGAGCGCAGACGCTCGCGTTGCTTCCACGTAATCACGATGAGGGCCACGGTGATCAAGATCGGGGCGAAATGCACAAAAGACCATTGCACGAAAACGCCGTGACGAGATGTCCTTCCGGGAGCTCAAGGAGCGCGTCGAGGCGGAGGAGTACGCCGAGCCGCTGTCTTTCGGACCCTACTTAGACGAGGACGGCGAGCTCCACGGGACGACGTACCGCATGCTCGTCTCGAAGAGCTGGATGCAGCTCGGGCAAGACATGGCCAACCCCCTGTGTATCCTGAAGACAAATGTGGTCAAGGTTTCCGGCGGCCGCGACGTGCAGGAAGAGCTCGGCCCCGGGCATCCGGCACGGGATGGATACTTCATAGGGCTCCACCTAGCCAACGGCAAGAAGTTCGTCACTGGAACCTTCACAGCCGAGCACCTGGTCGATGCGGAGAAGATGGTGTGCGAGCGCTTCCCGCATGCAGGTTTCGAGGGCTTTTCTTCGCCTTCGGGTTTTGAGAAGGCTTAAGCTGCATGCTGTTTACGCGTTTTCTGAGAGGTCGCTCTCTGTCTCGATTTTGTTCCAAACCTCTGACGTGAAGCAATAGCGCGCTACGTGTCCGGTATTGGAGCGATCTATTCGCCGGTATCCTTCTTCAGCTCTACGTATTACCAGCATGACAATGCCCTTATTGCGCAGCTCCGCCATGCCGCGTGCCACCTGCCAGAGGCTAAGGCCTGTTCGCTCACTGATGGATGCGGCCAGCATGCGTCCTATCATGCGGTTCTCTAGCACACAGGAGCACAGAGCAACCATTACCGGCCAGCCGTTTCTGCCGACCTTCTTTTCTGCAAGCACGCGCACGAAGCCTGTAGGAATGTTCGAATAGGACCCAGGGGCGTAGCGGACGTAGTTCGCATTTCCCATGGCGCTACACCTCCACTGAGCGACTGAATGCTTGCTGTTCCTGCATGCTTTTCTTCACGAATTCGCGTATGGCAACATCGCTTGTGCGCCATGCGTTGCGCATGCGGAATGCGGGCAGTTCACCTGAAGCGGCCATGCGAAGCACGGTTGAGTAGGAGGCATGTAGCATAACGGCCGCTTCATGCAGCGTGATTATGCGCCCGCCTGTTTGCCTTTGATTTTCTGTTTCTTTGTTCATTTCAATAGCCTTTCCAGTGCTCTGGGAAGCAGCCTTTCTCTTACACAAAAAGGTAACGGCTGGGCGCAGAAAAAACTTCGTCGTTTGAAAAGTTGGAAGCCAGTGAAAGCAGAGATTACAGAGATTAGAAAACTCACAATTTTGTGGAGGCCGTGTGTGCTGTTGCTGTCGCTAGAGCACAACCTTTGCCGAATCTTGGACGCAGTATTGGCGCCGCTCCTGCATGGATAAGGTCTGTAAGGTGAGCTCGATTGCCAGTATCGATTGCACGCAGAAAAGTTATGGCCTCGTTTTTGGACAACACGGTCGGACCTTTCGCGGTGGAAAACTATGCCTACAGGCGGGCACGATAGGGGGCTTTTCGGTAGATATATTTATTAGTAGATATAAATAGATAATCGGTTGCGCCAGAGCGCAGAAAATGGGGGATTAATAACGTTGTGGCGCATCCTGTATTTGCGCCACAAAGCAACCATTTTGCGTCTTGGCACAAGCTTAAGTTCTCTACTTTCGGCAGAGCGCAAGCATGGTTAACTCTGGTGTGGTTTTCGAGTTGCACCGAAAAAATCTTGTCGGTAAAATGTCGGTCAGATGTCGGTCAGACCGACAAAAAAGCCAGAGACGAAGCTCTGAACTGGGAAAACTGGTGGACCGGCGGGGACTCGAACCCCGGACCTTGGGATTAAGAGTCCCCTGCT
>CAMORQ010000285.1 GCA_946623915.1 uncultured Coriobacteriaceae bacterium
CCCCATGATTGCGAGGATGGCGACAACCGCGATAAGCTCCACGAGGGTGAAGCCTGCCGAGCTGCGCTTGGGTATGCACTTCCCTACACCGGCCATCTGCCCTGCCCTGGAACGTAGCGGTAACTGGGTGCCGAATCGGCGTCGGACGAATAGTAGTACACGAGGTAGCTTCCGGGGTACACACCGTCCACTTCCACCGTGCGCTGCATGCTCGGATCGCCTCCCTCTTGGGATTCGGCGACATCTGCGGACTGACGCGACCGTTCGTAGGCGTCGTTTGCTTCGGCGTTAATGCGGCCCGCAACCGAAACGGCAGTGAACAGCACGAACAAGGCAAAGGAGCAGATGAGCACCGCGACGAGCGTTTCGACAATGGTCTCCCCCGACTGAGAGCGAAGAACCCGAGCGGCACGAGGGCACATGGAATGCTTGCTTGACACCATTATCGCTGCACCCCCTTCGAAAGAACGGGATCGCCCCATGTGACATGGCGCGTCGTTTTATGCGCGGTCTTCTCGTAGAACTGTTCGACGCTATGGCCAAACTCGTTCGACGCGGGCTCGTAAGCACCGGTCGCCGGATTGAGCGTGGTCGTTTCCTTCCAGGAAAGACCCTGGGACTCTTCGTTGTAGGTCCATCCATCCATGTGGGCATCGCTTAGCGTGGTTTCCGTAGTCGTCTCCTCTTCGCTGCGCACAGAAGGAATGGACAGTTTGACTTCGTATACGGAATCCGAGACGTTTGAGAAGTCGACCGTTATGCGGTATTCGTGGTCGACCGAAACCTTCGCGACCACTTCGTCGAGTTCTGGCGCCTTTACGACAAGCTCCGTCTCGTACACCGATGTGTCATCCGCCGGGTCGATTGTGCTCAGAGCGTCGTCGATGGCCATGAGGAACGGAGACGCGGCACCGTTTCTCCCAATGAACTCAAGTTCGAATTCGCTTGGCACGCCGGCATCATCGTGCACGTATGACGGGTGGACCTCCTGGCACGCATAGGTATAAGCCGTATCGGATATGTAGGCAAACGGCTGCTCGGCGGAAAAGTCGTCTGCGAACAGCTGGGCTGCAGAGGTGACCGAATAGTAGGCGCGTTCGCGCGCTTTGGTTCCGCCCGCCTTTCCCGCGTTAACCGTCGCAGCAACGAGCACGACCGAGGCCGCCATCATGCACACGAGCATGACCGCAAGAGCGAGGAGTATGGAAGCTCCCGCCTGCGAACGTAATTTGTCGCGCAATACCTTCATCGAACCGCCTATTCGCGCCAATCGAAACCATAGTGCGCATAATCGCCGTAGGCGTCTTTGCACACGACCGGATACGGATAGTTGCTTGCCTGCTGCACAACATGGCCCGACATGGTTTCTCCGTACGTGAAACGCGGCTGCGTCCCGTTCGCAAAATCGGCAAATGCGTAATTCTGCAATTCGCCGGGCGAACACACCGCAACGGCGTCCCCGTCTTCGTAGGGCTCGTCAACATCCAGATAGCAGCACCGATACACGTCGGTCGCATCGGTGTTGGCGACGCCGTAGTAGGCGATGTTGTCGCCATCGGCAGTTGCGGTGTTGCGCGCGTACAGCCAAGCGTAGCTGTTGCCCACGCTGGCGCTTGACCCGATGGTCGTCCCTGCGATGCCACCGTAGTTCAGCTGCCTGCCCGAGCCGGATGTGGTGGTGCGGATGGACAAGTCGTTTTCGACAGCGTAGCACGACATGACCGCAGCCCCGTTGGCGCCGACGAGCCCACCCATGCCGATCTGCGCCCCAGACGATGACGGCGCGGTACTGGCGATTTCGATGTTGGCCGCGCTGCTACGGACAACGGAACCGAGGTTGATGCCGACAAGACCTCCGACGGCGGCGGCAGAAACGTTGCCTGACGAGGCGAACGAAACACGGTAGCCGGATACGGAGCATCCGCTTACGGTTCCACCGTCGACCAAACCGACCAACGCGCCTACAGCCGGGGTGTTGCCCACCGCAGCGCCCGTGCGCGAAACTTGCACGCTGCGCATACTAGATGAAGCAAGATGCACATCGCGCACCGTCCCGGAGACGCATCCGAACAATCCGGTGGTTTCGATCCCCGACGTCTCGAGAGCGTAGTCTATGATGACGTGATTCTGCCCGTCGAATGTGCCCTGGAAAGGACGACCGGGAACGCCGATCGGGCAGTTCGCATATTCGCCAGACGTGACCATGTAATCGATGTTGTGACCTGCATAGGTTTTACCGTAGTACCCAAAGTCGATGTCGCGGTCTTGCGCGATGGTGCTGTTCCAATAGTACGGTTCGTATCCCACCCGGTTCAGCTGGCGCGCCGTGCGAACAAGCAGCCTGTCGGGATTGGCCGGAGCAGGCGTCTGCCCATTCGCTTCGGGACTTACCGCCATCTTCGCGAGATCGGGGTTGTAGTAGAACAGGTACTCTTCCGAGGACAGGCCGTCGGCTTCGGCAAGCTGCACCTGCAACGTGTCGTAGACAGACGATGCGTTTCTGCTGGGCATGAGCAAATCGACGGGAAGCTGGTAGACATGGAATCCCTCGAGCGGAACCATGTTGTCGTCGAGCCAGTAATACAGATAGTTCAGCACTTCGCCTTCCGAAGCGCCTTCCTCGCTTGATTCGGAGGCGTACTGCGCACTATCGGACTTCGTCGGCAGTTCGACGTAAACACCCGACGCGGGCTGCTCGCCCAAAGTCGCCCGATAGGTGGTTCCGGCGTTTAACGTGTAGTCGAATCCGGAAATGACGTTGGGAGACAAAAGCGCGTAGCCATCTTCGACGACCACGAGCGTTTCGTCGAGGGTGTTCAAGACAACGTCGCCCGTTTCGTCGTAGCCGGTGCCGAAGTACCCGTACGAGCCGTCGCCGTAGCGTTCGTAGTAGAGCATAACCGGACGCATGGACGAAGGAGATGGCCAATTGCCCCAGTGTTCGTCGAGAACCGGCTTGAAGGGGAACGCGCTGCCCATGAGGCTTTCGCGATAGGGATGGCTATGGTCGCTTCCGAGCACGGGGCTTGCAAGAGATCCCATCCCCTGCCCTTCGACGCCATCGGGCTGGTCGGCAAGGGCGTCATTGTAGGACCTTTGGCGCAGATACAAGCATGAAGTGAAGTCGGTGCCCGCCCAATTTCCGACGAAACCGCCGCCGGCGGTGGACACGCGACCGTACGATACGCACTCAGCCACAGACGAATCGGCGATTTCGCCTAGCAGGCCACCGGAAAGACTGGCGGAACCAATGTCGGATGTCGAATAGCAATTCTGCACCGCCGTCGATCGGGCGCTGCCCACCAGGCCTCCTGCAATGCCTCCAGCGTCCACG
>CAMORQ010000286.1 GCA_946623915.1 uncultured Coriobacteriaceae bacterium
AAAGGAGCAAACCATGTTGGAACTATATGTGCTTGCAAGCGGCAGTTCGGGAAACGCTGCCATCGTACGCGACGGCCAGACAGGCCGGTCTCTGCTCGTGGATTGCGGCATCTGCAAGAGAGATTTCTTTAATCGTTGCGAAACGTTGCAGGTCGACCCATCCGAAATCGAAGCCGTTCTTATCACGCACGGCCATACGGACCACACGAGTGGACTAGGTGTTGTATTAAGAGGACTGGCCAAACAGGGGAACACTCCGCCCGTATTCACGCACCCAAAAGTCCGCGCCATCAGCAGAAATGTACAGGAAAGCGCACAAACGGTCGAGCAAGCGGACCTTGCGTACAACACTCTCTTGCAACTTTCGGGGATTTCGGTGCTTCCTTTTCCTACAAGCCACGACGTAGATGCATCCGTAGGATTTAGGTTCGAGGCACCAGACGATACGCTCGGCTACATCACCGACAGCGGATACGTCACCCCCGAAGCACACGAGGCGCTTTCGGGCGTGCGCATCCTAGCTATCGAAAGCAATCACGACACGGTGATGCTGCGCGAAGGACCCTATCCGTACATGCTGCAGCAACGCATTGCCAGCGATGAAGGCCACCTATCGAACGCGCAATGCTGCGAGGAGGTTGCCCGGCTTCTTCACCCTGGCCTGGAACAGATTGTTGCCATGCATATCAGCGAGCACAACAACACGTTCGGCCTGCCCGTTCGCGAAATCCAAAAAGTCCTTGATGCGCACAGGCACTCCGCCACAGTTCAGGCGGGACTCCCTCGCACCCCCATCAAGGTCGTGTAAAGCTCATTCGGGTCTCGGTCAGCCGGGTGTGGACGAGACGGAGTCGAGAAACCTACGCTCTCTTGCTACTGTTCGCGTCCCCGCTGGTTTTCAGCGGGGACGCGAACAGTAACCCTCTTTTGTAGCTATGTCCCATTGTTAGGACTTAGCAAAAAGCACGTGGAGCTATTCTACACATGACATCAGTTGAACACAGGAAAGGAGAGGTGCGCTATGAAGCAAAAGGCCCTGCAAACCAAACGTACACGATTCGGCGATACGAACTACGCGGACGGCGTCCCTCGCAACTTAGCCCCAAGTGACGGTCCCGTCTATCTAGAAGGGCGACTGGTGCTCTCGCTTTCGTTTCAGGGAAACAATGCCAACCTTGCGGCCATCGCCGATGACGAAATCGTCCTGGAAAGCTACCGTCTATGGGACGACCTGGCCGAATCGTGGCACGAAGACGACTTAGCCGTGCTTCGATTCGAGCACGCGGATGTCGTCATGCGGCTAGAACCTCGACCATCTCCTATCTGGACGGGCGCCATAGACACGCAAAAACGCGTTATACTCTTTCCTGACCTGGATAACAAGGGCTACATTGCCAATCAGGCCTACGACCTCCGCTGGAAAAGAACATGAGCATCAATCATTGCACAGGGTCGCCTGACGGCCCCGTGCAACACCGCTAGGGCAAAGCACAGCTTCGCCGGCAGGATGAAACTGCGAGAAACACGTCGTGGCGCCATCGATTGAGCAAAGCCACACGCAATGCACGGACCTCGCGAAAGGACCCAGATGATCGACATCAACGTATTCACGCGCGCAATAGCGTTTGCGGCGCAAGCCCACGAAGGCCAGATTCGCAAAGGGTCGGACACTCCTTATATCGTCCATCCCATGGAAACCGCTGCCATATGCTCCACGATAACTACCGACCCAGAAATTCTTGCTGCAGCCGTTCTACACGACACTGTCGAAGACACGTCCGCGACCATCGAAGACATCGAACGCGAATTTGGGTGCCGTGTTGCCTTCCTCGTGGCGGGCGAATCGGAAAACAAGCGGGAAGATAAGCCCGCCGGCGAAACGTGGGAAATCCGCAAACAGGAAGCGCTCGACCATCTTGCAGATGCCGACGACGTGGCCATACGCATCATATGCCTCGGCGACAAGCTGTCCAACATCCGAGCAATGCAGCGTGATTGGGCAGACAAAGGTGCAAAGCTTTGGGATAGGTTCAACCAGAAGGACCCTGCCAAGCACGCCTGGTACTACGAATCTATCGCATCGATCCTCGAAAAGGATCTAGGCACAACATACGCTTGGCAGGAGTATCGAGCGATCGTTGATGCGGTTTTCGCAAACTACCTGCCCAAATAAAGCGCATCGATCCGTATTGCCCCCAGCGGATGAGGCTTGAGGCACTCTTTGCCGCGCCCAAGCGGCACCGTGCAATAAAGCGGGCCGCCTGCCACATATGCTCGACACATCGTACAATGCTGTTGGAAGATCGAAAGGAAACGGCATGTCGTTATTTCGGCGCCAGAACACGGAATCGAACAATGCACGCGCAGTAGGGAACCGGGACATGGACCCTATTCTCCGCCGGGACATTGCGGCATTTATCGATGCGCACTTTGCTGATGCCGATGCCGCCTCAAGCGACTTAGCGGTCGAATCGGTCTTCTACGGCTCGGCTATAGCGTACAGCGCCCAAGCCGCATGCGATTCAGACGGCCCGGACGGTGTCTGCGCCAATGCCGAAAGCACTATGCTACTGCGCGATGACGGCGGCTTTTCGAGTGAAGAGAGCTTGTCGTCGCATACGTTCGGGCCGATAGGGACCGACGACGATGACTCCTACGAAGAGCCACTGGATCACTCGTGGCCCTCGAAACCCTTGGCGGGTGCGGCACCGGCCGCCGCGTCCGCACCCGCGCACGCTGCAGCCGCCGCACCTGCTGCATCGCCACCTGTCGCGCCAACCGCTGGCATACCCGCGTCTGCGCCGGACGATCATGCTCCATCGGCAGGCGCCCACTCGCTTCGTCCATCCAAACTCGGTTCGGCGCGACATGAAGACGACCTGCGTTCGTGGCTCGACCGGATAGACGATCCTTTTTCTACTACCCTTCTGCAGCTAATTGACGAACGGGGTTTGAGCGACTCGGAAGTCTACAAGAGAGCCCAGATGAGTCGGCAGCTTTTCAGCCGCATCCGTAGCGACGCATCCTATCGTCCAGCAAAGAAGACCGTGCTTGCGCTAGCTGTTGCCTTAGAATTGTCGTCCGACGACGCACGCGACCTGCTACAACGGGCCGGATTTGCGCTTTCTCGCGCAAACAAACGCGATGTAATAGTAGAGTACTTCCTCGAACATAAGACATACGACCTGTTCGCCATCAACGAAGCCCTCTACGAATTCGACCAACCGCTGCTATAGGCAACGCAGCACAACCAAGGGGGCACACCGTGACAAACACCCTAATGTCAAAACTCGCCGAACGGTTCCCGC
>CAMORQ010000287.1 GCA_946623915.1 uncultured Coriobacteriaceae bacterium
ACCTTGGGATTAAGAGTCCCCTGCTCTACCAACTAAGCTACCGGTCCATGGTAATCAACTCGCGACAAGCGCGTTTGGATATTCTATCCGACACGTCCTTGTGCTGCAAGCCATATTTTCAAATGCGCACTGGGGTGGATGAAGGGACTCGAACCCTCGATCTCCAGAGCCACAATCTGGCGCCTTAGCCAACTAGGCCACATCCACCAAGCGCAAAGCAGAAGTATAGGTGCTATCCTTATGCCACGCAAGAAAAACTTGCGAAACTTTCCAACGCTTGCAGAAACGACACAGATTGCATCTGCAGCACGTTGCAAACGCATGTTACGACGGAAGGGGACACTATGGCCACTATGCTCTACCAAGGTCACGGATCGTACCGATTCCTGCTCGACGACGGAACCGTCGTCTACGTCGATCCGTTCGCGGGGGAGGGCTACGACCTTCCTGCCGATCTTATACTGTGCACGCACGAGCACTTTGACCATACCGCCGTCGACAAGATGCCGCATGCGGAAGGGTGCACCATCGTGCGCGCGAGGGACGTCCAGCCCACGCCCGGCGATTACGTTGAATCCTTCGAATCCCATGGGGTTATGATCACCGCTTTCGAGGCGTACAATGCAAATCACCCGAAAGACGAATGCGTGGGTTTCGTCCTGGATTTCGACGATATCAGGTTCTATGCGAGCGGCGACACGAGCATGACCAACGACATGGAGTCGGGTCTTCTCGCAGGTCTAGGCATCGATTACGCGGTGTTTCCCTGCGACGGTTTCTACAACATGGACGTTGCCGAAGCGAGCCGGTGCGCCGATCTGGTGAAGGCGCGGCACAGCATCCCCATCCACATGGTGCCCATGAACAATCCCGAGGACCCGTCGCAGCTGTTCGACAAGGAAACCGCCGAATCGTTCCAGGGCCCAGGGCGCATCATCGTAGAACCGGGTAATACAATAGTTCTCTCGTGAAGTTGTGGCGCTTAAGCCAACATGCACGGTGCATGCTGGTATGTTAGCGCTATGGCAACGTTCGAACTCATATTGATGCTGTTTGCATCGGTGCTGCTTTCTTCGGTGCTCGAACAGCTGATTCCCCGCATTTCACTGCCTCTTATCCAGGTCGCGATAGGCGTTATTCTCGCGTTCATCGTCCAGCAACCCATCAACGTTTCTTTGGACCCGGACTTCTTCCTGCTGGTCTTCATCGCTCCCATCCTGTTCAATGACGCCAAGAACGCAGACAAGCTTGGGCTCTGGCGAAATAGGGGTTACATCCTGTGGCTTGCGATCGGTCTCGTGGTCGCAATCATGCTGATAGTCGGGTTCTCGCTGCATTTCGTTTTGCCGACCATGTCTCTGGCTGCGGCTTTCGCGCTCGGCGCGGCTCTCGGTCCTACCGACGCCGTAGCCGTGCTTTCGTTGAAGAAGGTAGCCGTTCTGCGTCGCAGGGAAAGTGCATTGCTCGCAGGGGAGTGCCTGCTCAACGATGCATCTGGCGTTGTCGCGTTCCAGTTTGCTGTCGCTGCGGTCGTCACCGGATCGTTCGCAGTGCTCGACGCTTCCCTCAATTTCCTCGTCGCGTTTTTCGGGGGGATACTGTTAGGGCTTGCGTTAGCGTGGCTTGCCCATTTCGTTCAGGAACGGGTCGATTCGCTAGGCCTCGACTCTAATACGTTCCATGTTCTGTTCGACCTGACCATTCCTTTCATAATCTTCCTGGCATCCGAACTGCTCGGTGTCAGCGGGATTATCGCCGTCGTAGCGGCCGGACTGCTTCTAAGTGTTTGGGAGGAACGCGCCATCGGTCCTTCGAAATCGCGTTTGAGCATCGTTTCCTCCAACGTCTGGAGCGTCACGCAGTTCGCTCTCAACGGCATCGTGTTCGTCCTTCTCGGCTTGATGCTCCCGCGCGGCATGGTCAGCGCCATCGTGTCCGACAACATCAGCAACCTAACTTTGCTCGGTCTCGTGTTGGGGCTTACGGCCATCATCGTGTTCGTTAGGTTCATCTGGGTTATCGTCTCTGACCGTATATCCCGCGACCCCGAAACGGGAGAGCGCGACACCCCGGTCGACCGGCTGCGTTCGGCGCTCATAACCACCGTGGGAGGCCCGAAGGGCGCCGTAACCCTTTCCATCATCATGTCGACGCCTTACTTCACCACCACGGGTGCGACATTCCCGCAACGAGACTTGCTGATCTTTCTTGCGTCTGGCGTGATCATCTGCACGTTGTTGCTCGCGAATTTCCTTCTGCCGCTTCTTGCCCCCGCGCCGGAAACCAGCGAAGAGGATGAAGGCGACGTGGCGCGGGCGCTGCGCGAGATACTCCGTGCCGTAATCGACAGACTCTCCGATATGCGAACCCAGGAAAACAGCCGCGCAGTGGCAAATGTCATAACGTCGTACAGCAACCGCATCGAGCGCATCGAGGACGAGGCCGACTTGGAAAATCCGCTTGACGAATTGCGCGCATCGGTTATCCGCAAACAGCAGGAAAAGCTCTACGAGCTGATTGACGCGCGGGAAGTGGACGAAATCGAAGGGTACGCATACCTCAGGCGCCTTTCAAAAACGCTCAACTTCCTCGAGCACAAATCTGAAGGCGGGGGCAGTTTCATCCTTTCGTCGATTAGGCATTCGTCTTCTGCGTGGCGCGCCATTCGGCGTTGGTTCAGGAAGGCTGCCGGGGAGCTGTCGGGCTACGATGCGGTGCTCGAGAGAATTAAGGTGCAGGAGGCATCGGATCTTGCCGCCATCGATTACCTGCAGGGTCTCATGGACAGCGAGGACTCCGCGTATCCGTCCGATCAGGTGTCTCAGCTATTGTTCCAATTCCAGCGCGCTTACCGTCGTTCCCAGGGCCGACGTCCGTCCATTACCAGCTATACGCGCTCCGTCGATGACATGGAAGACGTTCTTCGCATGGCGTACAACTTCGAGTTGCAAGAAATCAGGCGTGCGTACGAAGAAGGGCGCCTAAGCAGGCGGGCATCAAACATCATGCGCGACAACGTCTATCTGATGCTTGTGGACCTTGACGCCGACATGGAAAGCGCGTAGCGCTTATATGTCGAGCAGATGGTACTTGATTGCGACCTTCACAAGTTCGGCGCGTGTCTTGATTCCCAGTTTCGCGAATATCTTCGACCGGTGCACTTCGACTGTCTTCACAGACACGAAAATCTTCTCTGCGATTTCCTTGTTGGTGTAACCCTGTGCAATGAGGATGAGGATTTCGACTTCCCGGTTCGTGAGCACCTTCAACGGGTTCTTTTCGTCTTT
>CAMORQ010000288.1 GCA_946623915.1 uncultured Coriobacteriaceae bacterium
CCTACTACGAGCGGTTCGATGTGAAGCGCGGCCTGCGCAACGCCAACGGGAGCGGTGTCGTGGCGGGCGTGACCAACATTTCAAGCGTCCACGGCTATGTGATGAGCGACGAAGTAAAGGTCCCCGACGACGGCCGCTTGACCCTGCGCGGCTTTGACCTGTACGACCTTATCGGCGAAGACGGCCCCGAGCGCCGCTTCAACTATGAAGAAGTGGCCTATCTGTTGCTGATGGGGGAGCTGCCCACGCAAGACCAGCTCGATCGGTTCGTGGCCGCCATCGACGAGCAGCGCCAGCTGCCAGATGGGTTCACCGCTTCCATCATCATGCACTCCACGCCGCTCGACGTTATGAACATGTTGCAGCGTTCCGTGCTCATGCTCTACGGACACGACCCGCAACCCGAAGACCGCAGCCTCGAGCACGAAATCGCCACTTCCATCAGCCTGATTTCGCGCCTGACGCGCATCGCGGTGCTTTCCTACTACGCCATGCATTCGAAGTTCCATGGTGGGTCGATGATCATGCACCGGTTCATCCCCGGTCAGTCCACGGCCGAGACGTTTCTGTCCATGCTGCGTCCCGACCAGCAGTTCACGCCAGAAGAGGCGCGCATGCTCGACATCATGTTTGCCATCCACGCCGAACACGGCGGCGGCAACAACTCTACGTTCACCTGTCGCGTGCTGTCCAGCTCCGACACCGACCCCTACGCCGCTTACGCGGGCGCCATCGGGTCGCTGAAGGGCTTTAGGCATGGTGGCGCCAATCACAAGGTGCGTGCCATGCATGCCGATATCAAAGAGCATGTGGCGAACTGGGAAAGCGAAGACGAGGTTGCTGCCTACCTGACCAAGATCGTGAACAAGCAGGCCTACGACAACAGCGGGCTCATCTATGGCATGGGGCATGCGGTCTACACGCGCAGCGACCCCCGCGCGGTCGTGCTGAAGCGCTATGCGAGCCAGCTGGCAGAAGGCACCGAGTTCGAAGCCGAGTTCAAGCTGCTCGAGACCATCGAGCGCCTAAGTCCGGGCATCTTGCACGACGTGCGCGGCATCTACAAGGACGTGTGCGCCAACGTCGATATGTATTCCGGGTTCGTCTACGCCATGCTTGGCATTCCCGAAGACCTGTTCACACCGCTGTTCGCCTGCTCGCGCATTGCAGGTTGGAGCGCGCATCGCTTCGAGGAAATCATCGGCGGCAAGCGCATCATCCGCCCCGCCTACATCAGCACCTGCAAAGATGTGAAACCCTACGTCCCCATCGCCGATCGCTAGGAGAGCCTGCGCTCTTGCGGCAAGCGCCAGGGGCTTCGCGATTGGGACGGCGGGTACGTGGCAATCCGCGGTTCTGTGGTGCTTTGCTAGCTCGGCAAATAGAGGGTTTGTAGAGGTCCGCGAGTCCGTGGATGCCCGCTAGTCCGCAGGGGCTTCCAGGTCGCTGTGCTCTTGCGGTGTGCTTTTGCCGATGTTCAGCACCACCACCGCTGCGAAGATCAGGGCCATACCCGCCAGCTTCAGCGGCCCCGCGCTTTCTCCGTAGGCGAAGATGCCGAGTGCGCCGGCGACCAGCACTTCTGTCGTGGCCAGTATCGATGCCCGGCTTGCTTCCATATGCGCAAGTGCCCAGTTGTAGGAAAGGTAGGGGAGCAGCGCGCAAAACAGGCCGATTCCGACAAACCAGATGGCAAGCGCGGGGTCGGTCGTCAGAATGCGTGTCATGGATCCCACGTCGCTCAGCACCAAACACGACGCCAGACAGAACAGAAACGTGTAAAACGTTGCGGTGACCGGGTCATATCGTTGCATGCCTAAGCGTCCTACGATCGTGTAAGAGCCGTAGAAGAAGCCGCCCACAAGCCCCGCGGCGAACGCCACAGGGGTCATGCGCACACCGCCGAGCACGCCAGCGACCAGCACGCATCCTGCAAACGTCATGGCGAGTGCCGTCAGTTTGCGCGCGGTCACCTTTTCGCGGAAGAGCAATGTGCTTATGACCATCACGAAAATGGGCGAGGTGTAGAGCAGCACGATGGCCACCGATGCTTCCGACAGTTTGATGCACTCGATGTAGAAGTAGTTGTAGAGCGTGGCGCCCACACCCATAGTGGCGAACATCCATAGGTCGCGAAGGCGCACGCGCAGGAGGGCGCAATCGCGCACGAGGATGATGACGAGCAACCCTAGGCATCCCACGAGCATGCGTCCCGCTACGATTTCGAACGGGGAGAACCCTGCCGCTGAAAGGACGCGAATGAACAGGCTCATGCAGCCCCACATGGCAGCGGCGGCCAAGATGCAAAGTGTGGCTCGTGCACTATTCATGGAACGTAGTTTAGTGCAAATCGCGTCGTTCGGCCTAGCGTGCGACCAGGGATGGGTTCCATGCCCGTCACACCAGCAAGGCGGCAGATGGACCGATGGTCCCGCCGAGGCCCGCCCTGCTGTTTTCGCCGATTGACACCCGTTTTGGCAATTCAACCCAGTTGTGAGGGATTTTTCCCTCTTCAGACCCTCACAACCGGTTCGAATTGCCAGAATCGGCCGAAAACGCCCTCACAACAGGATCGAATTGCCAAAACAGCCCTTCGTTTCTGAATGTAGACGAGTGCAGGCGCGAGGGCTTGTGGCTGGGCATACGCGGGACATGGGCGGGGACGGACGATCGTGAACGGGGCATCGGAGGGGCTTTGCATCTGGAGGACGCTATGTGCAACTGGGCGGAACTGACGGCAAGGCGCAAGGCCGTCGGATTGATGTGGAGGCTGGTGGCCGAGCGTGAAGAGGGCGTTCACGCTTTCGCCTTCAGTGACTGCGATTTTCGAGGTGTGGGCGCACCTTCGTCTCAGCTTCATGAAACTGAGGCAGTTAAGAGGGGCAGCGCCTCGGTCGGGTCTCATGGGCAAAGCCGATGGCGCATTGGCGTCGTGAAAAATGCGTTGTCCGTGAGGCAAGAGGGCAAGGTGACGTTACTGAGCGTTCGGTGTCCGCCGGCATCCGTGCGTCCGCAGCTGTTGTCCATGGCGTTTTCCCTCATTTTGACTGTTTGTTACGAGTCGGGGGCGCTTCCGTGCACCAAATGGCGCCTCGTGCACCGACAATACGTATCAGCGAAGTCTGAAAACGCCGATTTTGAACCGCGTCGTCCGCAAAAGCCCAGGTGGCGGATTCCCCGAAGCGGCTGCGATGCGGTGCGGCTTGTGCACGAGGCGCCATTTGGTGCACGGAAACGCCTCC
>CAMORQ010000289.1 GCA_946623915.1 uncultured Coriobacteriaceae bacterium
CAGCAGCGATGCCCACATGTCCAGGGCGATAAAGCACGTCGCCCGGTTCAACTTCTTCTAGTGGGAGAACGGCGCCCACGGCTAGGGCAAGCCCGTAGAGCGATTC
Source organism: uncultured Coriobacteriaceae bacterium (assembly GCA_946623915.1). Classification (GTDB taxonomy): domain Bacteria; phylum Actinomycetota; class Coriobacteriia; order Coriobacteriales; family Eggerthellaceae; genus CACXMZ01. The sequence continues at coordinate 107 of CAMORQ010000289.1, forward strand.
GGTGTAATGGGGCAGCCCGCCGATGCCGGCCTTGTCAAACACCCATACCACCAGGCCAGAGCAGTCGAATGTCGAAGGACCGGCTGCGGCCCACACGTACGGGCAGCCGATGCGGCTGCGCGCGAATTCCACTACCTCGGGATGCGGGGGGATGTTGCGCGGGTTGCCGATGATGGCGATGTCGCTTGCATCGGCCAACGCGGCAGCTTGGTCGGAGCCGAGGATGGCTTCGATGTCGTCGGATACCCCTGCGTAGAGTTCTTCCAGTTCGGCGCTTGTTTTCAACGCGTCTTCCTGGATGGTTTTGGCTTTGTCCAGGCGGGTGCGCGCTTCTTCCTGGCGAGCGTCCAATTCCTTTTTGGCTTCGGCGTTCGAATCGCGAAGCGCATGAACCTGTGCTGCCAGTGACGCATCGGCATCGTTGAGACGGCTGAGCATATCCAGCTTCGTGGCGAGCTCACCGAACGAGGTCGAATCCATCATCACCGATATCAGGTTCAGCCCTTCGGTTTGGTATTGAACCTTCATTCGTTTGCCAAGACGCTCTTGCAAGGTAGATAGCTTCACGTCGGTGGCGTCGATTTTCTCTTGGGCTGCATCTACGTCTGCCACAGCGGCGTCGTAGATGATCATGGCTTTGTAGTACTCGTCGGCAGATTTTTCGAGCTCCAAGCGCATGGAGTCGATTTTTTCAGCGAGTTCGCGGTACTGCTCGAGCTTGTCGGACAGTTCGTCGGCGAACGCGAAAGAGGGGAACGTTGTCTGGATGGCGGATGCGATGACAAGAGCCGCGCTACCTGCGATTAGGCTGCGACGAGATAGCAGGGATGCAGCCGTGGTGGCTGGACGCGTTGCATCAGGCATGAATTCGGTTAAGTTGCAGTTGTCCAATGAACCCATTCCTTTCCAACACGAGAAAACATTGTACTTACGCCACGTACCGCTGTCCATTATTTGGGTTTTCTTCGCAATATGGGCCCCGCACAAGAGGGTGCAAGGGGTCGCGCAACCGCGTCCGTGCGCATCGCTTGCATTCTAAGCGTAAACCATCCCTTACTTGGGGTGTTTCGTAAAAGTCTAGATGCGCAAAAGGAACAAATAGATGCAACGACACGCAGGGCTCATATATGAGCCAGGTCGAGGCACGGGCGCCGCATCCTGGCGCTCTGCTTCGCGGTGCCACACAGCGCGCGAATCGAATTTTGGACGAAATGTGAAGAAATGGATAATATATTAGCCAAAAGACTTGAAAAGGACTCAAATACGGGTAGTATACATCCCATGAATGCGCCTCTCTTATCGCAAGAAACGCCGCATAAACACACTCACGCGATAGCTCAGAGGATGCGCGCTCGGAGAAAAGAGGCGCATTTATCACAAGCGCAGTTGAGCCGTTTGTCCGGTGTTAGTCTTGGGTCTCTAAAGAGATTCGAGCAAACAGGGGAGATATCCCTCTCCTCCCTCGTTGCGCTATCCGAAGCCCTCCAGTGCGAGGCCGAACTCCAAACCCTCTTCGCCCCCGAAGGCATCGGCGATGTTCGTGCCGCTCTGAAAGTCATCGAAGAGTACGTAGAATCGCGCGCAAGCTAGCGCTTGGCAGTAGGAGCCCACGTTCGGCCAAAAGCCAAGATCGCAGCCGGCAATGCAACTTTCATCTGCATATGTACTAGCGCGTCCGCCGATCCGTCTGTGTCGACGAGCCTGGTGCGCCTTGCGGTCCTCCTGTGTCGACGAACCAGGCGCGCCCGACGAACCGCCTGTGCCGACGAACCTGGCGCGTCGGGCAATCCGCCTGCAGCCATAGTCGGATTAGCGCGTTTTCTTTTGTGCGGTTGTTCTGCTGCAGAAGCTGGTCCGCGCGTTACGGCAGCTCTTTCCATCCGTAGCGGATGCTCCATCGATTGCCATGCATGCCCTGGAAGTGCCGGCAGGCGATTCGTTAATTTCGCGGAGGATTTGCGCCAAGAATGCAGCGTTGTGCTCGATTGATTTGTCTGATCTCGTGGATTGTTTTCAAAGCGGGCGCACATAACCCCAGGTCGTGTAATTCAGTGGGTACACGATGGTCGTTTTCGACCGAGCACAACGGGTGCATTCTTGGCGCAAATCCTCCGCGAGATTAACGATTACGCAAAATAGGCGGTTGCTGGGTCCGCGCCTGCGGCCGCACTCACGCCCGCGGCTGCGCTCGCCCCTTCGCCCGCGCCCACGCCCGCGCCCACGCCCACGCCCGCGGCTGCGCCCGCGGTCGAGCCCGCGCCCACGCCCACGCCCGCGGTCTCCGCGTGCGATTCGGGGAGGGAATGGGTGGGGGCTGGCTATGGGCTGCAAGACTATCAGCGCGAGGACAGGTTTTGCCGGTAGCAGCAGTTGGCTGCGATGCCGAAACGCTTTACAGCATATTAGCCAGGCCGTTTTCACGCACGTCTGGGGGGCGTTTGGGGCGGGTTTGTCGCTTCATTCTGAAGATGGTTGCGCCATCCTTCGGGAGCATCGATGGGAAGAAAGCGGAAAATATTCCATCTTGTGCAGTATGGGCTGCAGGATGCCTGGCGGTCAGTTTGACGTCCGGAGTGTATCTTGCGGCCGCGGCTAAACTGCAAAACGCTACAATAGGATGAAGCATGGGCAGGGGGTGAGCATGGAAAAAGCACGGGTACAAGAATTGCTCGAGGCCGTCGCGGCGGGTGAGGTAAGCCCTGACGACGCTCTCGTGCAGATCCAGACAGCCGATGTTACCGATATCGGGTACGCGAAGGTGGATCATGCGCGCGCTTGGCGACAGGGCGTGGGCGAAGTGGTCTACGGCGAAGGCAAAACCGCCGATCAGATCCGGGGTATTTGCAAAGCGCTGCGCGAAGCAGGGCAGGAAACGATCCTGATAACGCGTCTGTCGGCAGAAAAGGCATCCGCGATAGCGGACGCGTTCGACCTTGACTATCATGAAATCGCCCGCGTGGGAATCATCGGCGAAATCCCGCCTCCAGACGGCAACGGCAATGTTGTGGTGGCATGCGCTGGAACCAGCGATCTTCCCGTGGCAGAGGAAGCTGCTTTAACGGCCGAGGTCCTGGGCAACATCGTGGTACGTCTCTACGACGTGGGCGTTGCGGGCATCCACAGGCTGCTTTC
>CAMORQ010000290.1 GCA_946623915.1 uncultured Coriobacteriaceae bacterium
GCACTAGTCGCCCCCGAAGGTTTGGCCATCGATGCTGCTGCTTGGAGCTACAACGCCGACGACGACGTGTACTACCAGATCGGCGTGCCCTACTGTACGACACCGGCTTCCACCGACTACGAGTCCATGGCCATTTATGTGCCCGGCGCCTATTTCGAAGGAACCGAAAACGGCGACGGCACCCATACGTGCGCAGTCGCCGAGGGTGCGCACGTGGGGTCGTTCACGCCCGCCACGGCACCTTTCGTCATGCCCATCAACACGGCGGGTTACTCTGCTCAGGCGGCGCCGACCGAATACAACAGCCGTGGACTGTCCGATTACCTTTCCGCCGGCATGGTCTACGTCTACGCCGGCTGCCGCGGCCGTGATCTGACCGACGTGGCGGGTAATGCACCTTGGGGCGTGACCGACCTGAAGGCGGCCGTGCGCACCCTGCGCTGCAACGCGTCCGTGTTGCCGGGTAACACCGATGCCGTCTTCAGCTTCGGCCATTCCGGCGGTGGAGCGCAGAGTGCGGTTCTGGGCGCTACGGGCGACGCACCTGGATACGAACCGTATTTGGAAGCCATCGGCGCCCCGCTTACTGATGCGAACGGAGCAGCGGTCTCCGATGCGATTACCGGCGCCATGTGCTGGTGCCCGATTACCTGCCTGGATGCGGCCGACGCCGCTTACGAGTGGAACATGGGACAGTTCGCAAGCAGCAACACGCGCAGCGAGGGCAGTTTCACCAAGGCGCTTTCGACGGATTTGGCCATAGCCTACGCGGGCTATATCAACGAACTGGGTCTGAAGGACTCCTCTGGTACGGCGCTGACCTTGGAGGACGGTGGGGAAGGGGCATACTGCGCCGGCACCTACTACGACCATGTTGTGGGCGTTATCGAAGATTCGCTGAACACGTTTCTCGCCAACACCGAGTTTCCCTACACGCCTTCCAACAGCTTTTTGGCTGACATGGGCGCAGGTGGTGGCGGCATGGGCGGTCGCCCCTCCGGCGGCGCTCCATCGGGCGGCCGCAGCGGCTCTTTGGATGGTGCATCGTCCGGGATGCCTGGTGAACCCCCGAGTGGCGGCATGGTCGGCCCAGGGGGCTCTTCCGATAGCGCCCAGGGTGGCATGCCGTCTGGCGAAATGCCTTCCGATGCTTCGGCGGGCGGCCCCCCGTCCAGCGGCTCGGATGCGGCTGCAGGCGGCACCGGTTCGGACGTTGCGGCCGGCAACGGCAGCACCGATGCGGCCCAGGGCGGTACGCCCGGTGTCATGCAGGAATCGGCGGGCTCCGACGCCGCTACCTACGAAACGGTCGCCGACTACATTGCGCATCTGAACGAGAGCATGACGTGGGTCGAATACGACGAGTCGGCGGGTACGGCGTCGGTGCTGTCTTTGGAGGGTTTCGCCACCGCATGCAAGACGGCGACCAAGTCCGTGGGAGCCTTCGACGACCTTTCGCGCGGGCAGGCGGAAAATTATGTGTTCGGCAACGGGGCGGGATCGGCGCTGCATTTCGATCAGCTGATGGGTTACCTGTTGGCCACCAACGAGGGATCCTACGCCGCGCTCGACGGTTGGGACGACGGCTATCCGACCGCCTACTCCGAGGACATCGCCCTCGCTGACGAGTTGGGCAACGCGAGTGTCGAACGGCAGAACCTGTACAACCCGCTGTACTACCTGGCAAGTGGTTACGAAGGCGTGGGCACATCCGTGCCAGCAGCGAACTGGCGCATCCGCACGGGAATCGAGCAGGGCGATACGGCCCTGTGCACGGAAATCAACCTAGCGCTCGCGGCAGCGAGGGCAGTGGGTGCAGAGCATGTGGATTTCGCGACTGTGTGGAGTCAGGGCCATACGACCGCCGAGGTCACGGGGGACTCGACCGAGAACTTCATCGCCTGGGTGCAAGAATGCGCGGGTTAGGTTCAAACCCCCTCCATATTTCTTGCGAACGCTGTCGCTTTGCCCTACAATAGCCAAGCTGCTCAAACGAGCGGCAACGCAATTGAAGATTGTTCCGCTGCCAAAGACAGCCGGTACCTGAAAGGTTTAATCGCGAAAGCGGCCCGCCGAGGTGGTTAAAGGCTAAAGCTTTTCGACCCCTGTGTTTTTGGCTCAGGGGTCGTTTCTTTCCCCGATTCGGCCCACCGCGCGTGGCGGAACCGGATGGGAAAAGAAGGAGGTGCAAATATGCCCAACGTGAAGAACCAGGAAACGGTTGCCAAGATCAAAGAAGAGCTTGCCGCAACCCAGGCCGTGTGGATCGTCGACTACCGTGGTCTGACGGTGAAGGAGATTCAGGAGCTGCGCCGCAACATCCGCGATGCGGGTGCGAGCATGAAGGTGTACAAGAACACGCTCATGCATTTGGCGCTTTCCGAATCCGAGCTGCCGACCATGGACGATCTGCTCGAAGGCCCGTCCGCGTTCGTGTTCGCCGACAGCGACCCTGCGGCCGCCGCCAAAGTGATCAAGAACTTCGCCAAAGCCAACGAGAACCTCTCCATCAAGGGAGGCATGATGGAAGGCGAAGCTTACGACGCCGCCCAGGTGGAAGCCATCGCTTCGCTGCCGAGCAAGGAAGAACTTATGGGCCAGGTGGCCGGCATGATTTCCGGCGTTGCTCGTGGTCTTGCCACGACGATCAGCGGCGTGCCGCGCGGCCTAGCTCAGGCGATGTCCCAGGTGGCAGAGCAGAAACCTGCTGCGTAGAACGCAGCCGTCGCATAATGGCGACCGCGGCCTGAACGGGTCGCACGAAGATTGAAACGAAGTCGGAAAAGGCCGACTGAAAGAAAGGAGCCTATCATGGCTGTAACTCGCGAAGAGATCATTGAGGCTTTGAAGGAAATGTCGCTGCTCGAGGCTAGCGAACTGGTTAAGGACATCGAAGAGACCTTCGGCGTGTCCGCTGCTGCTCCGGTGGCTGTGGCTGCTGCTCCTGCTGCTGGCGGCGAAGCTGCCGGTGGTGCTGAAGAGAAGAGCGAATTCGACGTTGTGCTCGAGGGCTTCGGCGACAACAAGATCGGCGTCATCAAGGCAGTCCGCGACATCACCGGCCTGGGCCTGAAGGAGGCCAAGGAACTGGTCGAGAGCGCTCCCGCTCCTGTCCAGGAAGGCGTCGCCAAGGAAGCCGCCGAAGAAATGAAGGCCAAGATCGAAGAGGCCGGCGGAGCCGTCACCCTGAAGTAGCCAAAACTCGGGGAAACGACCTGACGCTGCGCGGCGCCCGGGC
>CAMORQ010000291.1 GCA_946623915.1 uncultured Coriobacteriaceae bacterium
GGCCTCCTGGCCGCCCACGTTGATGGTGAGGGTGTTGCCAGCCAGAGAGTTGGTGGCAATGGAGTTTGCAAGGGATACGCCTGCCGAAGCGCCGGACGTAACGGCTTTGCTTTGCGCAGCGCCACTTGTCCCATGCGGGTACGTTACCGTGATGGCTCCCGATGCCCCGTCTGCAAGCGTGGCCCACACGGCCCCTACCGTGGCGGTGTTGGAAGGCACCACCATGGTGTATTCCTTCACCGCAGGGTCGAAGGCCGGCTCCAGTTCGCGGATGGCGGACGTTGCCGTCGTGCTCGTGCGGATGGCCAGCGCGCTTAGCTGCAGCTCTGCCGGGACTTCGTCAGCATAGGCGGCTTGCGGCGCTGCTGCCAATCCCCCTCCCATCGCTACGACCAGGGCAGTCAACAGCGCAAGCGCAAACGCCAACGCCCTGCCCGTCCTTCGAGAATCGGATGATTGCATGCGAACCCCTTTCCTTCAGCAAACCGTTCCATGCGCCGAGAACGCGGAAAGAGGGGGGATCGACAGGGGCAAAGACCTCGCCCCGATGGCAGAAACCGGCCTGCGACGACGAGCAGCCGGCCCGACCTGCACAGGCAGGGATAGCGCGAACGGCAGCCAACTTGGCACCGATGCGTCCACCCGAAGGGTCGTGCTCTATGCGCTCGCCTGTAGGCCTCCTGGCTCGCATGGCATGCGGTGTGCGCTCAGGCTGCTTGCAGTCCGACGCATCCGCGCGTTTGCGCACCCTGCCTTCCCAGGAGCTGGCAGCCCCCAGTGACCGGCCCTTCAGCCGACGGGTGCGAAACAACCACGCTCACAGTGGTGTTTCCGCCCGGGATTCCCACCCGGTTTCCTTGTTGAGCACCGGGGGCTCCCCTCTTCCGAAGGCCAGGCCCCGGCGCCACAGTGGCGCAGCCCGTGGCGTTTTGCCAACGAGCTAGTGCAAAGTATAGCATCATGGACCATAAGGTGAATACCGGTTGTAACTATAAATCTACTACCGCTCAACGGATGTTCCGAACCTTGAATCGCTGGTTAAACCAGATGAGTCGAACACGCCAAAGCTTGCACACTAATCCGGTCCCATGGTTCAGTTGCTCCACCCAGGCTGTCTGCAGCGTTATGCGCTCGATTTCGCAGGAGTGGGCGACAGAATGGAACAAAAGATCCGACTCTGCCACCTTCTGTCAGCCTTTGTCACTAACGGGAGGCGGTTAACCCCGAAGAGCAGGAATGTGGAACGCTCTCGAATGAGTATGATAATCAGCACCCTTGGCCTATCCAGCTCCTACGATCCTGCAGCGAATAGATCGTCGAGCGTAATCGTTCGCGATATGTACTCTGTATGCGCTACGCCAGCTATGCCCGATGCAGACACCACAACGATCTTGACGGGGTTCTTCGCTCCGGTTTCGCGCTTGAACACGTCGACTTTGTTGAGAAGGCTCGCTTCGGTGGCGGCATCCATGGAAAACGGCCTATCGGTGCATCTCATCTCGCAGATATTGATGATACCGTCATCGCGCTCTATCACAAGGTCGATCTGGGCTCCGCCTGCACCTTGGTCGCTCGTCCAAGGATAGCACCTGGTTCTTACGCCCGATATCCCCAGAGCCCGTTTTATCTGGGCCTCGTGCAGGACACACAAGATTTCGAAGGAGCATCCTCTCCAGCTTTTGTAACGGGCCTCATCTTGAATGCAGTCGCTCCACGACCCTACTCTATCGCCGCTTTTCTTCGAAAGGAAGCGGTAGTGGAACAGGAGGAAGGGGTCGACAAGCTGCAGGAAAAGCGGCTTGCCGCGCTTGGTTGGAACCTTGAATTCGCGAATGTATCCGCACTTCAGCAGGTCGTCGACCGCCCGAGCGAACGTGCCTTTCGCCAAGCCCGTTTGCTCGAAGCACGCCTGCTTCTCTACCCCGCACCTATGCTTGGCAAGATACGAAAGCAACCTGTCGTACGCGGGAGACTTTTTCAACGTGGCCTCAAGGAGCTTCGAAGACTCGTGCGCCAAGAGCGCATGCGGAGCGAAGCAGAGACGTTCGATGTTCGCACGCAGGCTTTCGTTGGGATCGAGCAGTTCGAGGAAGTAGGGCAACCCGCCAAAGACCATGTGAGATTCCGCAATCTGCGACCGCGTCCATCCGAAACCGCGATCGACGAAGAAACGCTCTGCATCTCCTAGGCAGAACGGCTCGAGATACACCTGAGACGTAACGCGATTGTACAAGCTTCCGGTGTTTTCAAGCACGTTGCCCACAATCCACGAAGTCGCAGAACCGCAGATGACCACCATGATATCGTCCCCAGCCGTTCCACGCCTGTTCCAGAATTCCCCGAACGCCATGAGGAATTCGGAACGCGCAGTGGCAAACCAGGGAAATTCATCCAGAAAGACGACCTTCTTACCATAAGGGGAGCGGGCGGCATCTTCTCGGGAAAGGACGATGTCGAGGCGGGAAAACGCTTCGAACCAGTTCTTGGGAATCGTCCTTTGCGGATCGCCATGTTCCTGCAGACGTTGGTTGAACGACTTGAGCTGCTGACGCATGTTCCCACCTTCGACTCCCGTCGCTCGGAAAGCGAAGGAGCCTGAAAACGTCTGCTCCACAAGGTACGTCTTGCCCACGCGTCGCCTGCCGTAAACGCAGACCAGCTCCGACTTGCCTGAACGCTCGCATCGTTTGAGCTCATCCGTTTCGGCACTTCTTGCAACAAGCTTCATGGAAGGACCCTCTCTGTGTGGACGGTATTGTAAGATATTATAACTAATATCTTTATTTGGACTTTTTTAGTCTATTTGTATATATTTCCCCAATTATAGCTACGCATTTAGCCTATTTGTGTGATGTATAATCAATTATTCAAAGTACTGCATGACCCCGTGCAGGTGAAATCTGTCAAGAATTCAAGCGGGGTGGTAGAGAAGCACGAGGGGTTCTTTATACCTATGCGATGCTGGGCGGACTGCGCCTGCCTGCGCAGAATTAGTGTACAAACTATTGGCGATGAAGACTATGTGTATATTCCGAACTGGGGCTCTAGGCGATGGTTCGGCTTTCCCAGGCGAGCCGAAGCTTGCGGCTTGAAAAACGTATTACACAAGCAAACAATATGCTGCCTTAGCGTACGGATAGAAAGAGCTCGAGGCCGAAAACGAGGGTGGCTGGCAGAAGAGGGCCTTAGCGTACGGGATTTCGGAGTTTGCCTTGACTGTTTGCCC
>CAMORQ010000292.1 GCA_946623915.1 uncultured Coriobacteriaceae bacterium
TGCGGCGGCCGACGTGGACGCGGCGGAACTCGCGGATGCCGCACTTGATTCTGTGCCAGCAGATGCAGAGGCGCTCGAGCTCGCACCCGAAGAACTCCCCACTCCCGAGCAACCCGCAACGCCCACAACTGCCGCCGACGCCGCCATCGCGCTCAACAGTTCGATGAAATTCCTCCGTGAAATGGCTTGCATGACATTTCCTTTCCTCTTCCGTATCGCCACGCATAGTAGTCTTCGAATCTGAAACATGCCTGAAGCGAACCAGATTGTTTCAGTTTCGTTTGGGTTCTGGGTAAACGAGCTGACGCGAACGGAGCACGGATGCAAAAAAGGTGGCGTACCACGTACGCCACCCTGAATACAGTTCAAGAAGACAAACTGCGGCCGAATGCCAACCCAACTGATTATTGGTCTATTTTCTCAATCAAAATACCTGGGATAGTGATGTCCCCACCCAGAGCCGATTGATAGGTAATCACCCCCCACAGAGGTACCGTAAATCGTTATATAGTCATCTTCGAGAACCCTAGATCCAACAATCGATGACTCGTATTCTCCTAGCAACATTGTGTCGTAGTTGTCATCAACGGCAAGACGAATCTGGACCTCGTTGTCGCCTTCGTTAATTTACGTTAAGTTTCGTTAATTGAGTTTGAACTGGTGGTATGCCGGCATGCAGCGGGTGGACACCGCGAAAAACGTGGCAGCGACAGCGGATTGCGGCTGCTACAGATTCAAAGCCTGGGCGTTTAGCAAGGCTTCCATGGTGGATACGATGGCGTCCTTCTGCTCGGGAAAATGCCCTTGGATGGTGTATTGACCGAGCACTGTGGAGTCCACGAAGGTGCAGTCGCGCAGCTCGAGGGCGGCGCACATGTCGCGCATCTCACGCAGGCGCTGCTCGAAGGAACACGGGGAGAACTGCCCCGCTTCCACCATGCGGGCAAGCGGAGTGCTCTCCCACAGCAAAAGCCCCGTTACCCACACGCGCTTGGGCTGGGCGGCGTTCAGGAACATGGCCGATTCGCGGGCATGCTCTGTCGAAAGCGCCCGACCACCCGCGCCTGCCATCATGGTGAACGAGAAGTCGATGCCTATACGGTGCAGGCGCTCGCACGCGCGCAACGCCTCGATCACGGTGATGCCCTTGTCCATCAGGTCGAGCACCGCCTGGCTGCCCGACTCCAACCCGATGTGGAGTTCAACCAGCCCGCGCTCTTTCAGCCCGCCGATCTCCGCGTCGGTTTTGCGCAGAACGTCGTCGAAGCGGGAGTACATGGCCACTTCCTCGATGCCGGGAAGCCAGCGATTCACGATCTCGAAAATCCACTCGAGACGGTCGGTCGGCATGGAAAACGGGTTCTCCCCGAGCAAAAACAAGCGTTTTTTGCCCTCAGCGATCGGCTGGAGCATCTGCGCTTTTGCCTCTATCTCGGGAAGCGAGAACACATGGTATTCGTCGTTGGCGAAGTCACAGAACTTGCAGCGATGCCAGGAGCACCCCAGTTGAACTTCGAGCGGTGCAGAATCGTTCTCCCAGATGGGGAGATAGATTTCTTCGTTCGTGAACAGGGTTATCCGGCGCTGTTCGCTGTTGTGCTCCGACACGACGCTCCTCCTCGGGAGAACAGGTGGCGCAACGTCCACGTGGTGCATTAGCGACACGAGAGCCGCACCCTTTGTCGCCCATCTTAAAGCGACAGAGGACTGTCATCTGTTCTTTAGGGTAGCATAACATCTCAATGAATGGCGAAACAGCAGGTCAAGCCGCTTACCCTAATACCAGAACATTCCGAAAGGCAGCGCTTGAAATTAGAACCCGAAATAATGGGGGCACTGACTGAATATCTCATCCCAAACGGTCCCACCACCGCCGGAGAGAGCCTCCATCTCCTCATCGGTCAGTTCCATGTCTTCTTCCTTGGCAAGCGCAAACAGTTCCTCTGGATTTTGCCGCCTTCACCTTTTCCTTCTACTCGTCCGTGAGATTCTTTAGCCTCTCCTCGAGTGACATCTGCGGCTCCCTTCGTTTGCGGCCTCCGTTATACCAATTATACGTGGCAGAGTCGAAATCTGTCCTGACGAATGCGTGAGTTAAGTTTGCCGGGACTAGGCTGCGGAATGCTGCGGTGAAGGAGAAGAGAACCTTTCGACATCCTTTGAGGTGTCGAATCACAAAAGAAGAAAGGTTCTCCGATGGAAAACTCTATCGCTCCCAGCGCCGCCGTGGACGCGATGGCGCCGTGTTTCATGCTGACGCTGCGCGGCGTCGAGAACCTCCGCGGGACGCGCGGAAAGACAGCGCTGCCCAACTCGCCGCTCGCGGGCCTGGCGATAACCTCCGCGGGACGCGCGGAAAAGCAGGCAGCGCTATTCGTCACGTCAGGACCATATGCTATGCTGCGGCACTCGTGGCGTCTTCCAACCCGCTAGCGCTTGCACCGGTCGCATCGGCCGCCAGCGCGTCTTCGCCGGCCGCGCCTTCCGCAGCTGGTTCCACCGCCTGGGGCGTAAGGACCGACTCGACCTTCGTTCCCGCCGCCGTGCGGCCGGAAATCTCCGATACCGTGCAGGTGGGCTCGCTTTCGATGTAGCCCAGCTCGACCGTGTCGCCCACATTGAAGCCCACGACTTCGATGAGCGCCGGAAGCGGGCAATCGTAGATGTTGCTGTCGCCGTCGAGCATCAGGTAGAAGTGCGAATTGCCGTCGATGACCGCCGTGGCGATACTCGCGATTTCGCCCTTCGCCGTAAGCAATCCTTCGTCACCGGTGCCGCCACCGGCGATGCCGTTGGTGGCAAGAAGCGCCTTGTAGCTCTTCTGGCATTCGGCCACCGTGTCGCCCACCGCCACATTCTGATAACGCTGGATGTCAATCATCGCGAACTTCTTCGCCAGCCCTGCCCCGTCTTTCAACGCCATAAAGTACGTAGGCTGCCCGTTGATGTTCAGCAGCAAGGGGAACGTCGCCTCGTAGCGCAGGTTCTGCACCTGACCTTCCGCGGAACGCATGGCCGATTCTTCGGTGGCGCCCGCGATGGCGTAGTAGTGTGCATCGGCCGTGCGCTGGTTCACCAGCACGAACCCGACGATGGCGTTGTCGGCCGTGGCGGACGTAACGCCGGTGTAGAGCCATACGTCGTCGTCCTTGGCGATGTAGTTGTAGCCTGCAAACCCACTGGTGCCAGGGGTGGTTTGCACCACACCCGACTGGCCCAGCCAGCT
>CAMORQ010000293.1 GCA_946623915.1 uncultured Coriobacteriaceae bacterium
GTTCCACCTGTTCGTGGTCGACAACGGTCGTACGCTCGAGGCCGACGCGCTTTCCGGTGACGGCGTTACGGTGATTCCCAACCGCAATGTAGGCGGTGCCGGCGGTTTCGCACGCGGCATGCTCGCAGCGCTCGATTGGGAAGGCGAAGCGTTCACGCATGTCTTGCTGATGGATGACGACGTGCGCGTGTCTCCCGAAAGTTTCATCCGCACGTATGCTCTGCTTGCGTTGGTCAACGAGCACTATGCCGATGCGTTCGTGCAAGGTGCGATGCTTAAGCTTCAGGAACCCAACATGCAGTTCGAGGACGTTTCGTTTGTCAGGTACCTGGGGGGCTACGAAGCGTACAAGCCGACGATGGATGTGTCGCGGCCAATCGATTTGGTGGCCAACGAAACAACGGCGGTCGAAGGTCACCCTGGTTCCTACGGAGCCTTCTGGTACAGTTGCATTCCGGTTTCCGCCATTGAGCATCGGGGCTTGCCGCTGCCTGTGTTCCTTCGCATCGATGACGTGGAATACGGTGCCAGGCAACCTGCGACGTACATGGCCATGAACGGTATCTGCGTGTGGCATTCGCATTTCGTGGGACGGTTCCGTCCCTCGGTCGACCTGTACCAGTACGGACGCAACATGCTGGTGGCAGCGGCGTCTTCGGACATCTGCGCTCTCGAGCCCTTCCTGGCGAAGTTTTGGCGCAATTTCCAGATATACGTGCGTTTCTTGGCTTACGACAAGGCGTCGTTGTGGCTAGATGCGCTCGAGCACTACTTGAATGGACCCGATTGGCTCGCTTGCGCAGACGGTGCGCAGCTGATGCGCGACAATGCGGCGAAAAACGAGCAGATGCGCACCTTCGACGAGCTGAGCGAAGAAGATCAGGCGGTGGTCGCTAGCGTGCGCATCGATCCCGCGTGGTATGACGAAGATGCCAATGGCGAGCGTCCATTCTGGTGGCTGGCGGGAGAGGCGCTGCCCTACGACCGGCATCGATTCCCCGATGCAATGTTGCGCGACGACCCCGGTGTGGTGTACTACGCCGATACCATGTCGCCTTGGTACGAGACCGCCATGCGCAACACGCTCGTGTCGGTGGACAACACCGGCGAGCGCTTCCATGTTCGCCGCCTCGACCGTGCGCGGTACAAACAATTGATGAAGCGCGCGCGCGACCTACGCTCTCGCCTCAAAGAGCACGGGGACGAAATCGCGCTGGAATACCGCGCCGCTGCGCCCTACCTTTCTTCTCCCGACTTCTGGCGTTTGTATTTGGGCTTGTAACTGCGGGCGCTCCCGTAAGACCGTTGCCGGAAATCGTGAATGCCGCTTACTTCTTGGCGGAGTTTTCGTAGGCGTCGAGCACGTCGTCCACATCTCCGACCATGCGTTCGGTGCCTTTGTCGATCCAGACGGCGCGGTTGCACACGCGGCGGACCTGGTCGGTGCTGTGCGACACGAACAGCAGCGTCGTGCCATGGCCGTCGACCAGTTCGCTGATGTGGGTTTCGCACTTCTGCTTGAACATGAAGTCACCCACCGAAAGGGCCTCGTCGACCACGAGGATGTCGGGTGTGGTGGCGGTCGCGATGGCGAACGCGATGCGAGCCCGCATACCCGACGAGTAGTTCTTCAGCGGCATGTCCACGAAATCGCGCACTTCGGCGAAGTCGATGATCTGGTCGAAGTTCTCGTCGATGAATTCCTTGCTGTATCCGAGCAGCGCGCCGTTTAAATACGTGTTCTCACGTGCGGTTAGCTCTGGGTCGAATCCGGCGCCCAGCTCGATCAGCGGTGCCATGGTGCCGTAGCACTTCACGGAACCCTGTGTGGGTTCGAGGACTCCGGCAATGCATTTGAGCAAAGTGGACTTACCCGAACCGTTCACGCCGATCAGCCCGTAGCGCTCTCCCGGGTAGATGTTCAGGCTCACGTTCTTCAGCGCGACGAACTCGCGGTAGAATAGTTCGCGTTTGGCGATTTTGATGAAGTACTCTTTCAGGTTCGTCAGCTGCTCGTTGGCAATGTTGAACACCATCTTCAGGTCCTTGATCTCCACGATAGGCAGCTCGCCGGCGTGCGCTTCGTCGGCGGCACGCAGCGCGTCAAGCACTTCTGGGGAGAGGGGTTCGAGTGGTGTAGCCTGGTTCGCCATGGTGATCCTAAATATGCAGGATGAACCTGTGCTCGGTTCTGCGGAAGACGATATAGCCCACGACGAACGTGACCACCGCAAATCCCAGGCACATCAGATTCATTTTCAAATCCGGCGTGATGTTCCACATCGCGATGTCGCGGAAGTAGGTGACGTAGTGGTACATCGGGTTGAACTGCTCGACTGTAACCATCCAATCGGGCCAGATCTGCGCGGGGTAGAACAGCGGCGTCAGGTATGTCCAGGCCGTAATTACTACGCCCCAGAGGTACTCTACGTCGCGGAAGAACACCACGAGCGACGAAAGTAGCATGCCCAAACCGCTGCAGAAGATGACCATGTAGACTAGCAGCACCGGCAGCAACAGCAGGTTCGGCGTAGGGCCGATGCGGAAGACCACCATGACGATGGCCACGGCCACGAGCGAGATGGCGAAATTGACCAGCTCGAAAACCACTTTCTCCAAGGGGAACACGATCTTGTTTACCTTGACCTTCTTGATCAGCGACGCCGACGATGTAATCGAGCGCATGGCGTCGTTGGTGGAGGTGCGCATCATGCCGAAGAGGATGTTGCCCAGGATGAGGTAGAGCGGGTAGTTTTCGATGTCGAAGCGGAAAAACGAGCTGAACACCGCCGTGAGCACGAGCATCATCAGTAGCGGGTTCAACACGCTCCACGCGATGCCGAGCACGCTGCGCCGGTACTTCAACTTGAAGTCCTTGGACACCAGTTCCTGCATAATAAACCAGCTGTGCTGGAGTTCGGATACCTGCGTGCGACGCTCGACGCGCTTTTCTGTCTGCGGATTGTTTTCCATTCTGTCTATTGTACCCGTCTTGGGGCGGGTGTGCTATGTGCGAGTGATATGTGGTGGAGGTGTGGGGGAGCAAACGGCGGCTGTGGTGTGTGGACGGTGTCGTGTGGCAGGCGAACGCGGGTGGTTTCGGGCGACATGCGTGCACGGACGTGTGATGCGTGTCCGTGCACGCGTTTATGAAACAAGGCCCCGCCTGGGGGGCGGGGCCTTGTTGAAAACCGGTCGCTTGCGGCAGCGGTTACATGCCTGT
>CAMORQ010000294.1 GCA_946623915.1 uncultured Coriobacteriaceae bacterium
CTGCAAGGACGAACATTGCGGACAATGCTGGATGCCCTATGCTGCGGAGCAGCCGCTCACCGGACAGTTCTGGATGCATGTTGAGCAGTTTGAGCGTGGCAACAAGCCGTTTGTCAAGGTCGCATATATTCCCACGCCTTGCCAGCATTGCAAGAATGCTCCCTGCATGAAGGTTGCGAAGGATGGTGCGGTGTATCGACGTGATGACGGGCTCGTCATCATCGACCCAGAGAAGTCGAAGGGACAGCGTCAAATCGTCGATGCATGCCCGTACCATGCGATCTTCTGGAACGAGGAGCTGGGGATTCCGCAGAAGTGCACTGGTTGCGCTCATCTTATCGATGCGGGAGACGAGCAGCCGATCCATGTTCCGCGCTGCTTCGACAACTGCACGCACAATGCAATCATGTATGGAGAAGAGTCCGAACTCGACTTGGAGGGCGCCGAGAAGCTGCACCCCGAGTTCGGAACTGAACCATCCGTTTGGTACAAGAACCTCCCGAAGAAGTTCATCGCCGGAACGGTTTACGACCCCGTCGAAAAGGAAATCATCGAGGGAGCCGCGGTCACGGCTACTGGCGACGGCGGCACCTTCACGGCCGCGACCGACGATTTCGGCGACTTCTGGCTGAAGGGCTTACCTGAGTCCGATTGGAAGATTACCATCAGCTACGAAGGGAAAACCATGGAGCTCGAGGCGAGCACGAAGGAGAGGGATATCGGATTGGGCGATATCGCGTTTAGCTAAGGATCTTGGGTTGACACCCAAGGGGGCAAGCGCCCTCTCGGTGGGTTAACGCCTGCAGTTGTATACGAGGCGGTGCGCCGGCAGGCATTGTCTGCCGGCGCACCGCCAGCTTGCATCGTAATGATGGGGGGTCGTTATGGGCGACAAGCATGTGTGGTTTACTGCGGATTCGTTTCTTAAAAGCTCGGATGTTGAGCTGGTTTACCATGTGCTGAACGCGATGGGTTCATCAGATGATCCCGACGAGGTGCTCTCCAACGCCACTTCAGCTCTCCTAAACGATACGAAAGCCGAGATCGTTGCGATACTCAAGGTTGAAAACGCCCAGGTTTCAACCCTGGAGCTCCTGAAGGCCATCGACGCTAAAGGGCCGATGCGTTATTTGAGCAAGGTGGTTTCCGGAAAGCTCGCCATGAGTTGGGATTTTTTGCCGCAAATGCTTGCCGACTTCCTCCCGCGCGTTTTCGATTTTGCGGAGTTCGAGAGCGACGAAACGGCCAGGTACCTCGTTAAGGAATGCGGGGTGCGGGGCGGGGTGTGCGTGCCAATCGTGCTGGATGCCAAGGCTTCCGGGTTTTTCTCGCTCCTTTTTAAAGACGTGCCCCGCGTCGAAGAAAAAGAGCAGTGGGCCCTCATCTTGCTCGGGGGAGCTTTGGGGGCCGTTCTGCGGTACTGCGACCTTCTCGACCGGTATAACGAAACGGGCAGGTATGTGTCGGAGGTTTCGAATAGCGCTCAGATCAAATTGCACGCCGACGCGCTTTGCAAGATCTTGGAGAAAATCGAGAACTTGTCCAGTCAAGGCCCAGCAGAGGCCCATCGCACAATCGGTGCGCCTAAGAACCTCGAGCAGCCGTTTGCCCAGTTGACGCAAGGGGAGTTGAGCGTCTTGGCGCTCGTCGCAAACGGGTTTTCGAACGAAGAGATTGCTGAATACCTGAGTATCAGCGAGGGAACGGTGAAGAAGCGCGTCGGCAATTTGATGATGAAGCTCGATTTGAAGAACCGCACGCAGCTCGGAGTCTACTTTGCCCGTTTTGCTCGCTAATGCGCCAATGAAATGCGGGAGCCGAACAATCGGCCCCCGCATTGTTTTTCAGCTCGCCAAGTTGAATTCCGCGAGCGTTAATCAAGCTGGGCGACATGGGTTACCGCATACGTGCCGCCGTCCATCGTGATGTTGAAGCCGGTGATGTAGAACATGAGCGGCTGGCACAGGTCGTAGACGAGCTCCGCCATTTCTTCGGGCTGTCCGATTCTCTGCATTGCCGTGACGCTCGCGAGGTTTTCGGCGCCGTGGCCATCCTGCGCGGCCTTCTGGGGCGCGAGAAGCGGCGTGTCGAACGAACCGGGCGAGACGGCCACGATATGGCATCCCTTTTCGGCGAAGCGAGCAGCGTTCGCGGCAACAAAATGGCGGCAGAACGCCTTTGCGTAACAATAGGCATGGTACGCGTGCTGCGGCATGCCGAAGAGGGGCTCCAAGTTGTTCACGGCCTCCTTGACGCGCTCTTCGAAATCGTCCTCGTATACCTCGTCCCACAGGTCGTAATCGTCGTCAGTGATGGTTGCCGAGTCTGCAGCCAAGGAGGAGAACGTGATAAACGAGCCGTTCTCTAAGACGGGGAGGAATGCGTCGACCATATTGATGGTGCCGAAGATGACGTTGTTCACGATTTCCTCGGACGCCTCGGGTTCTGGCATCGGCTCGACGGTGTTGAAGTCCTTTGCAGCAGCGTGGACCACGTTCTTCACGGTGCCGAGCGACTGAGCGTATTCTGCAAGTTCTGCAAGCTGTTCGGGGCTGGTGATGTCGGCAACCTTGATATAGGCCTCGAGCCCTTCGTCCTCGAATTCTTTGCGGACTTGCTCTAGCAACGACTCGTTGATGTCGCACAGCAGAACCGGGCCGTCTGCGGCCAACCTTCGTGCGCTTGCTTTCCCCATGCCGGACGCACCGCCGGAGATAACAGAAATGTTTTTCACAATGGCTCCTTTCAACGATTCCGCGGTTCCTCTGATAGCCATGCAAAAAATGTACAATCGCCGATTTCGCGGAACAAGCCACTTAGAGCTACCGCGCATGACGGCGGTAATTCGAAGAATGGACGAACGTCTACATTCGAGAGCGTTGGTGCATATTCGGCATTTTGTGCCCCCTGCTGGTTCGGCTGCGTTGTAGAAGCGTGGGCATTGGCCCGTCCGACCCCGAAACGCGCTTCCATCTGGAGCTGCTGTTGCGTCTCTAACGGCAGGGGGCAGGCCGATTCGGCATCGGGGCCATGCTGCGCGTTGCCAAGGCCTCAGCCGTGTCCGCCCGCTGGCTCGACGTACAGCATCCTCGCCAAGGCGATACAGTTTCTGATGTCCCTGTTGAAGTTGCCGGATGGCCTCTCCTCCCAACCGTCCGCATTCGCGCAAGCGTAGACGTTCGGCGTCCATGCCACCTTGCGCGCGTGCGCGCCTTGAT
>CAMORQ010000295.1 GCA_946623915.1 uncultured Coriobacteriaceae bacterium
GCCGAGCGTGGACGCAACCGGGTCCGCATCTACCGTGGACCCGCCGACCAGGCGCGGGGCCTCATCCGACACGCCGGACTCCTCGCGCACGGGGCCCGCCGCCCCGGAAAGCGCCGCCCTGGCGCCCTCATCGCCGCGCGCGGCAGCGCCTTCGAGCTCGGTGAGCGCCTCGGCCGACTCCCTGGTCGCGGACACGATGTGGCTAGCGACGCCTTCCGCGTCCTCAGCCAAGATCTGGTCATGCCGCCCGGACGCCACGGCCTCGCCGATGGCCTCCGTGGCGCTTCGTGCGTCCTGGGCGGAAGGCCCGTAGAGGCCGATGGCGAGAAGGCCCTCGTCCTCGGCTATGGTCGCGCCGTCGAGCAGCGCGGGCCCTTGCAGCCCGGCGGCCTCTCCTGCACTCTCCCCCGCGTCCGACGGTTCGTCGGCTGCAGAGCTTTCGGCGCCGATCGAACCGACGTAGCCGCCTGCGTTCGCGCCGTCCGCGCCACCGGCTCCTTGCGCTCCGGACCCGTCCGGCCCCATCGTGAGCACGTCAGCCGACTGGGGGCCCTGCGCCCGCTCGGAAGTGTCGCCAAACGAGTAGGCCGGCACGGCGTAGAAGGCCATTACGAAGGCCAGAACGACGCTGATAATCTTGCGGAAACGGCGGGAGTACAGCATAGGTGCTCCTTTACACGAATGAACAGGCAAAACGTAGTCAATATTATACATTACATGTCACGATTATTGAAGAGATCGAATGCGCATCGCGATCTCTGCGATGTAACGAATAATAGACGAATAATAGAAGAGGCCAAAAGGGCAAGACGCCCCTAAAAGCACTGCTTGTCGCGCATTGCGCCTAGACGAGCGGGACGGTCTTCGCCTCGATGCTCTCTACGTCGGCATCGAGGGGAACGGTGATTGCGCCCTCGTCGACGTCGACTGCGGCGCCGTCCAGCTCCGCTTCACGCGTTGCGGATGCTTCGTAGGCCGCCGCGGCTACGACCGCTTCGGCTTCGGCAACCGACGCCTTCCGCGCATCGGAGGCAGCGCGCTCCGCTTCCGCTTTGGCACGCTCGGCTAGGATGTCAGCGTGGCGCTGCAGCTGTTCCTTGTTGTCTTTAGCAATCCATTTGGCAAGCCAGTTGTCCGGGTTGTTCACCATGAGCGTAAGCGTCATGCCCAGCATGATGGGCAGATAGAACGTGAACAAACGCCAGATGATGGCCGAAAGCGCCACGATGGAAGGAGCCCCGTAAACCGCATTGAAGAACACGATGTAGCTGCCTTCCGCCGCACCGACGGCACCGGGCAGCGGCACGAACGATGCGATAAGGTAGATGAACGCCTGGCACGAGACCACCGTGAAGTAGTCGTTAGCCTCCAAGTTGAAGCCGGCGAAGATGATAAACGACATCGAGAAGTAGACGGTAAGCTGCACGAACGTCACGCCCGATACCTTGATGAGCAGCGATGGCTCCTTCATGAGCACGCGAATGCCGTTGTAGGCGTCCTCGAGCTGCTCGTTGGCGTTGGCGCGCGCAGCATCACGATCCTTGATGATGTTGAAGTTCGCAAGCACGTTGATGATCCACCCCACCGCCTTGGTGATGGTGTTCTTGGCAAACGCGAGCGAAAGCAGCATGGCCATGAGGAAGAGCCCGCCGATGAACCCGATAGCCACCAGGTACATAAGCGGACGAAGCGTTTCAGTGAAGTAGCGGAACCTCAATATGAGCACGATGACCGCGTATATGGTCATAGTGAACTGGTAGACGATGAAACGGACAAGCAGCATGGTCATGGCGTCGGAAAGCGGCATGCCGAAGCGCTTGTAGTAGTAGGCCTGCATGGGCTGACCGCCGCTGGAAAGCGGCGTGATGCAGTTGAAGTACTGCCCTATGATCGTGACTATATTCGTCTTGATGAACGAAAAACCCGGATAAAGGTGGTTGCTGATGATCTGCATGCACACCGACTCGAGCAGCCAGTACACGACTATGCCCACGAGCGCGATAAGCAGAAACGCCCAGTTGAAGCTGGAAACCGCATGAAGGGTTTCCTCCCCTTCGCCCGCGATGAACAAGTAGCCGAACAGGACGAGGAACGCCACGGCGCACAAAACGATGTTCACCTTCCGTCCAAAGGACGGGGGCAGATCCGAGTCGTCTTCGCCGGGCACGAGGGCCTCGGCGGTCTGGTCTATCGTTTCGAGGGGCGACTTCGCGTTACGGGTGCGCGAAGAATCGCTCGCGTCGCCTGCAGAACCGCCGTCAGTCTCGGCAGCGGAATCCACCGCAGCAGAACCTTCGGAATCGCCCGGGGCATCCGCTCCGGACGCATCGCGCGCAGAAAGCGTCAGGGAATAGCCGACGTTCGATGTCTCGGACACCGAAGGAAAAGCGTCCTGCACGGGCGCCGCGGTCGAACTGTCGGTATGCTTCCTTTCGTGCTTGGCCACGAACCAGATTTGCCTCTCGTTACGAAAACTTGAAGATTCGACGCGTTATATCGTACACCAAACGGGTGGCGATGCGCCCTGGCGGGGTCTTCCTGTTCGCCCACCCTGCGAAAGAGCGCCGCACACCGTCGTAGAGCACGGGGTCTTTCTGCTTCAGGTATTCCCACATGGCGCGGTTCTTTTCGATGGCCTCGGGCGTCCCGATCATGAACAAGTGGGTTGTGGAAACGCTGAACATGACGATGATGTAGCGAAGGCGGCACTCGGCCATCTTGGGTTCGATGCGCTTGAGCTCGGCCTGGTCGTAATCGTCGATCGCAACGCGCGTCGCGTAGAGCTGGTCGTCGATGTGGGCCTTCACCACTTCCACGTTGACGGACTGGTCTTGCCGGCCGACCATGTAATGGTAGGCGTCGACGTCCAGGTAATAGAGTTTGCGCGTGAACGGCAAGGGATGCAACACGAAGTAGCTGTCCATGTAGGCCACGCCTTCGGGCAAATGCACGCCGGTTTCGCGCAGAAGCGGCGTGAGGTACCAGGACGCATGCACCATGATGCGCTGGTCTATGGTCGCGCGACGAGTCTCCGGCCAGGTGAAAATGCGCCCTTCAGGCATGTAGTTGCGGTAGGCAATCTGATGCGTCGACTGGTCGACGGTATGGTCGTAGACGTAGTTGGTCAGCAGCAAATCGGGCGCCTGCCCGGTGTCGACCAAGGCGTCGAGCGTGCTCAGAACGCGGCTTAAGGCGGAGCCTTCCAGCCAATCGTC
>CAMORQ010000296.1 GCA_946623915.1 uncultured Coriobacteriaceae bacterium
AGAGACCTAATCTAGATTATGGGAACCCTTGAAGGCCCTCTCGAACGTGTCCTTGACGGCGGGTTCGCCGAATCTGTCGGCGATCGAGGGGTCTATCCAGAACGGGCTCCATGGGTCAGTTTTGCAAAGCTTCTGAGATGTGCTACACTATCAGGCTGTATCTTTGGCACTAAATCGCAGATGACAAGATAGAACATTTACTCTAACGCGAGGAGTTTCTGTGGCAGCTGCTTCCAGCAAAACAACGAAAAAGAAAACAACCAAAAAAGAAAAAGCGCCTATTGTCGAAGAGGCGAAGAGCACAGAGGTCGATGCTGAAGCCGAAGACCTCGAAGTCGAGGATGCCGAAAGCCTCGACGACGTAGATGCGCCTGAAGTCTTGACCGACGCCGACACCGAGGACAAAGAGACGGAAATCGAGGGCAACGAAGAAGACCTGCTCGAGGGTATTCCCGAAGAAGAGTTGAAGGCTTCTGCTTCTGCAAGCGCTTCGCTTCCGCGTGTGGGGACGACGGTAGCGCGCATGGGAACGCGCCGTCGCAGCACGGACTCGGGTGTCACCATGCTCACGGGCGATCCGGTGCGCATGTACCTGAAAGAAATCGGCAAGGTCCCGCTGCTCACGGCGGCGGAAGAAATCGACCTTGCCATGAAGATCGAGGCCGGCGTCGAAGCGGGCAACCAGCTCGAGGACGCCGATGCCAACAAGGTGGAACTCGAACGCAGGGAGCGCCGCCGTCTTTCCCGCATCGAGCAGGTAGGGCTCGACGCCAAGCAGCAGCTTATCGAAGCCAACCTGCGCCTCGTGGTGTCCATCGCCAAGCGCTATGTGGGCCGCGGGATGCTGTTCTTGGACCTTATCCAGGAAGGCAACCTGGGTCGTATCCGTGCGGTTGAGAAGTTCGACTACACCAAGGGCTTCAAGTTTTCCACGTATGCCACGTGGTGGATTCGTCAGGCGATAACACGCGCCATCGCCGACCAGGCTCGCACGATCCGCATCCCTGTGCACATGGTTGAAACCATCAACAAGCTTGTGCGCATCCAGCGCCAGCTTCTTCAGGATCTGGGGCGCGAACCCACTCCCGAGGAAATCGCCACGGAAATGGACCTCACGCCCGAACGCGTGCGCGAAATCCAGAAGATTTCCCAGGAGCCGGTGTCGCTCGAGACGCCCATCGGCGAAGAAGAGGACAGCCAACTCGGCGACTTCATCGAAGACGACGCCGCTGTCGTTCCGCCCGACGCTGCAAGCTTCAGCATGCTGCAGGAGCAGTTGACCAAGGTGCTCGACAGTCTGGCCGAACGTGAGCGCAAGGTCATTTCTCTTCGCTTTGGCCTTGAAGACGGGCATCCGCGCACGCTCGAAGAAGTCGGTCGCGAGTTCGGCGTTACGCGCGAGCGCATCCGCCAAATCGAGAGCAAGACGCTGGCCAAGCTGCGCCATCCGAGCCGCAGCAGCAAGCTCAAGGACTACCTCGAGGATTAGGATCCCGTCGTTTAGGCGAACGATGGGAACTGTCGACGCTGCAAAGCGCTGACGCACTCCGTCTAGGCCTTTGTCTTGCCATTCGCGTACCGAAGTACGCTTCATGGCAAAGGCGGGCCTATTCGGAGCACGGCAGCGCTTTTCGCTGATTTTGGTGGACTTGCGGGTTTTGGAGGTGGACCTCTGGGGCTTGGAGGTGTGCCTGTGGTGGAAGAAATGATGGAAAGGGGATAGGGATTCGTGAAGACGTATCGCGCGCATTACAAGTCTCCTCATGGAGCCAATCCTGTGAATGGGACGTTCGAGTTCGAGTCGGAGCATAACGCCGGGTCGAAGAAGAACGCGACCGATGCACGCATACGTATGCTCGAAGAGTTCGGCAATGAAGCAGTATCGTGGGTGATAGACTCCATCGAACTTGTGAGCAAATCCGATGAAGCATCCGACATCTTCCAGCCTCAACTTGATTTCCGCGAACCGAAGAAAACCCGTCGCCGCCGCACCGTCGAACGCGGCAAAATCTAGCTTTTTGCGTGTCAGTGGGGACGGGGTCGAATGCTGACAAATGCGTCGTAGCTATTTGTCAGCTCCTGTGTGTGACGGGGGAGGGTTCACGGTGGATAGAGGGTTCGCGCCCGTCACGACGGCGGGGTAGCCGATGGGCCTGCTGGGAAACCCGCGGTGCTGTTTTCGCCGATCGGTACCCTTTTTGGCAATTCAACACGGTTGTGAGGGAATTCTCCCTCTCTAGAGCCTCACAACCGGCTTGAATTGCCAAAACAGCCCTTGATTTCGAAAAGTAGCCGAGTGGAGGCATGAGGCTTGCGGCTGGGTGCGAACGGGGACGGATCCGTATCACGCGTGCGCCACACCCGAAGGCCCGAGCAGATGGGCATGTGGCAGAATCTGCGTTTTGAAGCCACACCCCGACGCCAACCGCACGCGAGACAGCACGGCATCGTGAAGATCTGGACGCGTGTCATTCGACGCCGTCCCCACTGGCACGGGTTCCGCCGGCACACTGAAATGTGCCGTGAAGAGAAGGGGCACCGGAAATACTGGCGCCCCTTCTTCGTGGGTGGATTATCCGAATGTGACAGCAACGACGCGTTGGTGTCACATAAATGTGGGCAACGACGCGTTGGTGTCACACCTTTGCGGGGTGAAGGTCTAGCAATGCGCGCTCTCGAATTCGCGCATGAAGTCGACGAGCGCTTCTACGCCGGCTTTGGGCATGGCGTTGTAGATGGAGGCGCGCATGCCGCCGACGCTGCGGTGACCTTTCAGGTTTTCCAGACCGGCCGCTTTCGAAGCCTTCACGAACTCGGCGTCTAGTTCGTCGGAACCGGTGACGAACGGCACGTTCATGATCGAACGGTCTTCTTTCCGGGCGGTCGCTTTGAACAGGGACGACGAATCAAGGTAGTCGTAGAGAATTGCCGCCTTTTCTTCGTTGATCTTCTGCATCCCGGCAAGTCCGCCTTGCTCCTTGATCCACTTGAACACCTTCCCGCAGATGTAGATGGTGTAGCAGGGCGGGGTGTTGTACATGCTATCGTTGTCGGCGTAGGTGCGCCACTGCAGCATTATGGGCACGTCCGCAAGGTCGCCCTCGGGGATAAGGTCCTCGCGCACGATGACGATGGCCATGCCGGCGGGGCCGACGTTCTTCTGCACGCCGCCGTAAACGACCCCGTAGCGGGAAACGTCGATCGGC
>CAMORQ010000297.1 GCA_946623915.1 uncultured Coriobacteriaceae bacterium
GACAGCACGAGTTTCGAGTCGGTCTCGCCGAGCAAGGCAGTCAATTCGTCGAGAACCACCTTCACGACGTTTTGCGCCGGCGTAAGCGAGTCGAGCACCTCGGCTTCCAAGCAGCGCTCTTTGGTGCGGGCGACGAAGTCTTTAACCACTTTGAAGTTGACGTCGGCCTCCAAAAGCGCCATACGTATCTCGCGAGTAGCGGAATTGATGTCTTCTTCGGTGAGCTTGCCCTTGCTGCGAAGCCCGCCGAAGATATCCTGGAGGCGTGTCGATAGATTCTCAAGCATGTTCTGCTCCCATTTCCTGTGCGGCTAGCACGCTATTCGCTGAGCCAACGCCACGCGCGTTTGAACAGCCCTTCCTTCTTTTCCTCGGGTTCGGGTGCGGCGTCGGCAACCTCGCCTTCGACAGAAACGGGCTCTTCGACTTCGTCGGCCAAATCCGATGGCGATTCTGCAGGTTCCGCCTCTTCGGTTACCACAGTAAGCTCGCGCTGGGCGCCGAGCGCATCGACCATTTCATCTGGATTGCCGAAATCGTCCTTCCAGGAGAACGAAGAGCCGTCTCCCGACGAGTCGGCGACGTGCGCACCAGATATCTCCTGCTCAATTGATGCAGAAGCGTCGTCATCCCAACCATCAAGGCTGTCGTCTGTAGCCGATGAAACGCCATCGGTTTCAGCACCTGGCGTGCCTTCGGACGATGGCGCAGCAACTGTCTGAGCACCATCTTCCTCAAGCTGCGCATCAGCTTCTTCAAATGCACCAGGCAGCGGAGCAAACGACGAAGACTCTGGCTCAGCGAAGCGGGCATCGGAATCTTCGACCGACGGAGCAGCGGTTGCCGCGCCATCGTCCGAAGGCCCTTCAGCAGCCGCGGGTTGAACTTCTTCGGCAACCGGCTCCGCAGGTTGAGTTTCCGCAGGCTGAACTTCCGCAGGCTGGCTGGCGGCGGGCGCCTCCTCGACCACTGGCTCCGCACCGATGAGCGCGGCGGCGAACTCTTCAGCCTCGAACACCTGCAAATCGGTAAGCCCCTCCCCTACGCCGATCATGGCGATGGGCAGTCCGAGTTCGTGCGAAACGGCGAGCGCGATGCCGCCTTTCGCCGTGCCGTCAAGCTTCGTGATGATGAGCGCGTCCAGGTCCAGCTCCTGGTTGAACAAACGCGCCTGCGACAAACCGTTTTGCCCCGTAGTGGCGTCGATGACAAGCGCCGTGCGCACGGGAATCTTCGATCGTTTGCGCACCACGCCGACGACTTTGCCCAACTCTCGCATCAAGTCGTCGGACGTGTGAAGACGACCCGCCGTGTCGATGAGCACGAAGTCGGCGCCGGTCGCTTCAGCGCGCTCGATGGTGTCGTAGCAGACGCTAGCGGGATCGGCCCCGCGTTCGCGTTGCACGATTTCCACATCGGAGCGGCGGCCCCATTCCTCGAGCTGCTCGATGGCGGCCGCACGGAACGTATCGGCGCTGCCAAGCAGCACGTTGCGCCCCGCTCGCTTCGCCGCATTGGCTATCTTGCCGACCGTGGTGGTCTTGCCTGCGCCGTTAATGCCGACGAACAGCACCAGCACGGGGTTTTCGTCGAAGATGTTCACTTCCGACGTGGCAAACGTCGCCGCGATTTCTTCGGTGAGCGCGTCCATGACGGCGTACGCGTCGGGTAGAGCGCGGCGCGTGGCGGTGTCGCGCATGCGTTCGACGATGTCGAAGGCGGCCTTAGCCCCCACGTCGGAAAGAATCAACGCTTCCTCGAGGCCATCCCAGAATTCTTCGTCCACTTTCGGACCGCGATCGAACAGGATGTTCATCCGCTCGGTGAACTTCGTGCGGGTGTTGGACATGCCCCGCTTCATTGATTCGAACATAGTCGACCTTTCCTAGCCTTCGGCCATTTCCAACGCACGGTCTAGGCGCTGGCTCATAACCTTGGTCACGCCGTCGGACTGCATCGAAATGCCGTAGAGCACATCTGCCATTTCCATGGTGCGGCGCTGATGGGTGATCATGATGAACTGCGTGTCGTCGCGCATCGAGTCGAGATAGGCGCACAGGCGTCGCAGATTCGTGTCGTCGAGCGCCGCTTCGACCTCGTCGAGGATGTAGAAGGGCGTCGCACGCGTTTTATAGACGGCGAATAGAAGCGCGAGCGCCGTGAGGGACTGCTCGCCGCCGCTCATGAGCGACATCTTCAGGATGCGCTTGCCGTGGGGCTGCGCGTTCACTTCTACGCCGGTGTTTTCGGGATCATCGGGGCTGACCAGCGTCAGCTTGCCCGAACCGCCCGGGAACAAGATGCCGAATATTTCCTGGAAGTTTTCGTTGACCTGTTCGTAGGTCCGCACGAAATCGTCTTTCATACGCGCGTCGATGACCCGGACAATCTTGGCGATCGAACGCCGTGCCGCCTGCATGTCGGCAAGTTGGGCGCACAGGTAGTCGTAGCGGTCCTTGAGCGCTTCGTATTCGGCCGCAGCGTCCGGGTTGATGGTGCCCATGTTCTTGATGCGACGCTGCAGCTTGAACGCCTGCTCTTCGACTTCGGTGCGGTTTTCCAGCTGCGGTAGGTCGAGGGCTGTTTCAAGCGGCGTTGCACATTCTTCGGTAATGGTCTGGATGGCGGCCTCGACTTGCATTTCCAGACGTCCCTTTTCCACCCGCACGTCTGCAAGCTGGCCGTTGGCGGCATCATAGGAATCGTGGGCCGAACGGGCACGGGTACGCGCGTCGTTGATCTGCGTGTGCAGTCCAGCGCTGGAGTTCTGCGTACTCGTAGCCTGCTCTTCGAGCGTACGGGTGCGGCCCTGAGCGCACACGACGAGGCGGTCGAGCACAGCGATCAACGGATCGATGCGGGAAGTGACCGCACGGCGACGCTCGATGCCCGCACGGCGCCTGGCTTCGGCCTCCTGCGCGTTGCGTATATCCTGCTCGCGCGCAAGAAGAACGCGGCTGGCGTATTCGCAGCGTTCCATGCCGGTGGCGGCCTTCACGCGCAAATCGGCAAGGGAGGCGCCAATCTGCTCGACCTGACCGGCAAGCGGCCCGAGCGACGCACGCAGGGAATCCATTTCGGTCTTGCCGCTGTCGACAAGGGTGGACAGTTCGTCATGGCGCTTGGCCAGTTCGGCGGCATCGGGCTCCGCGGCTTCGAGCGCCGCCCGTGCGCGGG
>CAMORQ010000298.1 GCA_946623915.1 uncultured Coriobacteriaceae bacterium
CCCGTTTGCCCAGATAGCCTAGGGCAAACGGGCTCTTCCCATTGCAAAAGTCAGGTTGTACCAGGTACGCGCCCCCCTGAACGCAGGGGGCGTCGGCGGAATGCGGCAGGTTGCGCCTACAACGCTTCGAGCGTATCGCGGATGAAATCGTCCACTTCGTCGGGTTCGATGCCGAACACGACGGAAAATTCATCGCGCACGTGCTGCTGCGCGGCTTTCAAAATGCTGTTATCCGACGATGTGGCCTTCTTGCCCGCAGCCATGATTTCCTCTTTGTGCTTGTAAAACGTGCGGACCAGCACGAGCATTTCCACTTCCGTGCCATGGGAAAGCACGTGTTTGGCGGTTTCTTTGCGCTCGTTGCTGTCGTCGATCCACAGCAGTGGTTCGTCAAGCGCGCGTTTAATGTAATCTTTCAGCGCGTCCTTGCTGGGAACAGGGCGAATGCGACCCACCAGGTCTTCGTTATCCAGCGGAACCATGAGCTTGGTGTGCTCCTTGTGCACAGGGCGCAGAATGTAGTACTCGCCCGTATCGCGCTGCTCGATGGCATCCACGCGGCAGCAACCGTTGGAACCGTACATCACAATATCGTCTACGCTGAATTGAGCCATTTGCATCACCACCACGCACTCTATTGTACCGCGCTTGGGGCCGAAGCGCATCTTTTCTCCATACCACCTGGGAAAACAATGAGGCACCCCGAAGGGTGCCTCATACGTAGAGCGCTTCTTTGATCCGCCCGCGTAGCGCACGCGCACTACGCAAGCATCGCACAAAAGACGCACGGGTCAGGCGTACTGCACGCCCGACCGAGCAAAATCCGAGCGCGGTTTACGCAGCGGAGATTTCGCTGGTGCAGTGGG
The DNA here is from genome assembly GCA_946623915.1 of uncultured Coriobacteriaceae bacterium. Lineage (GTDB taxonomy): Bacteria > Actinomycetota > Coriobacteriia > Coriobacteriales > Eggerthellaceae > CACXMZ01. Next base: position 867 of record CAMORQ010000298.1, read on the forward strand.
GGCAACGCGTGGCGTCGTCGGCGATCTCCTGCTTGCAGAACGGGCAGGTGCGGGGTTCCGCCGCAGGTTCGGCGCTCGTTGCCTTGTTGTAGGCTTTCACGATCCAGAACACCACGAGCGCGATGAGCAGGAAGTCGATAACAGCCTGGATGAATGCACCGTAGCCGATCTGTGCCGAACCAACAGTGACAGCAAGACCGGAGAAATCAACGCCGCCCATTACAGCGCCCACGATGGGCATGATGACCTTTTCCACCAGCGCGCCGACGATGGCCTGGAATGCACCGCCAATGATGATGCCCACTGCCAGGTTCATGACATTACCCTGGGCGATGAATTCTTTGAACTCCTCGGTGAAGCTCTTCTTGTCTGCAGCCATGTTTATCCTTTCTTCTCTGACTATGGCCCTAACCAAGCGAGTAGTTTACTCCTGTTCAGGCTGCATAGCGACGAGATTTCAAGGTTTTGGGGCTTTTTCAGTAACATAATGAGCAGGAGGCCGTATAAAACCAGGGCGTCGGCGATGTCAGCCAATCGGAAAACGACCGAGGTGATGCTGCACCTAGGCGACTAAAGCCTGACGGAAAGGCGGACTGCGAAAGCCCGATGTAGAGGCGGGTGGCTACAGGAAAAACGCGCGTAGCCCGATGGCGACCAGCACGACGCCGCCCACGATTTGCGCACGCGAACCAAATCGCTCCCCCAGCTTGCGGCCGACCACAACCATGCAGGAGCACAACGCAAACGTGCAGAGGGCGATGATTCCCGCATACAGGAAAATGGACGGCCCGGCTCCCGTGAACGTCACCCCTACAGCAAAGGCGTCGATGCTGGTGGCAACGGCCTGCACGACGATGGATGGGACGCCTAGCCCCTCCGACCCTTCGCCGTCTTCGTCGGGATGAAGGCCGTCCCATATCATCTTGCCGCCCACGAACCCCAAAATGACCAGCGCGATTATGCCCGAGTAGCGATCGACGAAATCCGCCGCGAACGTGCCCGCGAAGTAGCCCAAGGCCGGCATAAGCCCCTGGAACACGCCGAAGAACAACGGCATGAGCATAGCCCGCGATCGACTCGCGTACGGATTGGCGACCAAATTGCAGATGGTCACGCTCATGGCATCGGCCGACAGCGCAATGCCGATGAGAACGATTTCAACCAGTCCCAATGCTTCCCCCTGCGCTTGCGTACAGCATGCGGATTAAATGGCAACGGTCGCACGGTCCAATGCGATTTCGTCACCGTCGTGTCTGCCGCAGCTTGTTAGAATATCACGGCAACAGCACACGATGCGTCCAGAGGGGGCAATTGGCTTACCTGATAACATTCCTTGAAGGCGTGGTTACTTTCATTTCGCCCTGCCTGCTACCGCTTCTACCTGTGTACGTGGCGTATTTCGCTGGCGGCGTGACCGGGAAAAAGACCGCCTCCGCGTCTTCGCTGAAGAAGACGCTGATCTCGGCCCTGTGCTTCGTTTTGGGGTTCACGGTGCTCTTCACGCTCATGGGTGCGCTTACGGCAACCGTAGGCGGATTCTTCCAGGCCAACCAAACCGTGCTTAACGTGATCTGCGGCGTCATAGTCGTGTTCTTCGGACTGCATTTCGCCGGCGTGCTGAACATTCCCGCGCTGCAAAAAACCTTGCGCCTGGAAATGAAGAACGCGGCGCACGGGCCCCTGCAGTCTCTTTTGTTTGGCCTGGTGTTCGCTATAGGTTGGACGCCGTGCGTGGGGGCTTTCCTGGGATCGGCGCTTTCCATGGCGGCCACAACAGGATCGACGGCGCAAGGCGTTGCCCTGCTGGTGTGCTATTCGCTAGGATTGGGTGTGCCGTTTGTCATTTCGGCGCTGCTCATCGATCAGCTGGAAGGCGCTTTTGCCTGGGTGAAACGGAACTATCGAACTATAAACGTTGTCTGCGGCGTGCTACTTGTGGCTGTGGGCGTACTCATGGCCACTGGACAACTGGGGCGCTGGATGGCGCTGCTGGCCGCATAGGAAAAGAGGCAGGTATGGAAAACAGAAAGAGCCTTATAGGAATCGCGGTTGCGCTGGTGGCGGTTATCGCACTTGCCGCCGTTGGCTACAATCTTCTTGCGGCGCAGAACGCGGGAGGTGTACCCAGCCTGCAAGGGGCGACCAGCGGGCAGTCCAGCGCGAGCGACAGTGGGCAGTCCAGCGCGAGCGACAGCGGGCAGTCCAGCGCGACGTCTTCGGCCTTGGCGGATGGGAAGGACGACGCGACGAGCGCATCCGCAACCACCGGCACGGGCGAAGCGGCCGACGGACAGGACGCATC
>CAMORQ010000299.1 GCA_946623915.1 uncultured Coriobacteriaceae bacterium
GCAGGCATCCTGTGGGAAGGATTGAAGTATGGCAGACACGAGAGCATGCAAGGAAAGCGACTGGAAGTTGTTCAGGAGCAGACTCGCCGGTTGGCAGGAATCCTTCATGGAGGGGCTTTGCGACGAGTACGCCGGCATTCTTTCAGGCGGGGGCGCTGCGTCCGAACGGTTTTGGGCCCTCCGCGAGCGCATAGAAGAGGATCGCCACAAGGCCGGGGTGGTAATCAGCCCAAGGAGGTCCACGCTTGCGTCGAGCCTTGCCAGGCTCATGGCAGAGGGCGCCATTACGCCTGACGACCTCGACGGCTTCAGCGACGAATTGCGCGAACGGCTGTTTTCCTCCATGAAGTACGAATAGCGAGCACGGGGCCCGCGCGTTCGAAGCCGCACACGTTGGCGTTACCTGATGAAAAGGGGAGCAACCCGAACGCGTGGGTTTCTGATCACTATGGGGTCCGTACGCCTATTTGTATTGCATCTACGTGGCTGCCGTGCATCACGCAGGCTAAGGACTTCGCGCCTTGGCAAGCTACAGCATCATGTACATGAACACGCATTGCGCGTCATAGCGCGGCTTCAGGCGTGCGTGAATCCTGTCCTCGTCGGAGCTTTCGAGGCGGGAGAAGCCGTAGGACTGGTAGTTTTCGATGACCTTTTGATCAGGAAGCGAGAACAGGTAAACCACCGAGACGCCAACGATCGCTGCGGCGCGCCTTACACATTCAAGAACAAGCTTTTGAAAGATGGATCTCCCGCATCCTTTCGTTATAGGATGGCTGTCCCGATACGTGCGATTGACGGCGAAGTTGGCAAGCTCGACCCCTGGCAGTGTGTCGAGTTCGACGATGCCATCTTCCCCGCTTTCTTCCTGTGTCATGAGGCCCGCCTTCAAGGAGAAGTAGCCCACAAGTTCGTCTGTGTCCTTATCTCGTACGAGGTAGGTGCGCATGAGTCCGGCATCCTCGTCGGGGAACGCGAGTCGCTGGAGGTAGGTTACAAGCCCAGCGCCTTTGGGGTCGAGAGGGCTAAACGCCATGATGTCATGCTCGTCGGCCTCGGTCGCATTGTCTAACGAATAACAATAAAACTGCGTGCTCTCGCAGAATGAGCTAGAATGTCCCATTGGCCTTCGCCTCGCGCATGCGCGACTCGATTGCGTTCGCCTCGGCCTCTAGCTTCTCGAAGTCCGGACGCGGCGTGTTCCTGACATGTGCGATGATGCGTCTGCCCAGCTCGCCCTCGAGCGAGGCCATGTTGGGCTTCCAGTACCTGACGCCATCGACCTCGATGTACCCGCACACTCCCATAGCCATAATCTGCCCTTCCTGCGTATGTTGCTTTTCGGCTCCTATTCTATCGCAGCAGGCATGTCCTGGTTACTTAACCATATAACAAACATATGTTCGCTTACAAGCGCCGTTTGATAGTCCGTAACCCATGAACTCATAGTCCCAGGGGCGTGCATCCATGATGCGGACCACTGAAGAGCCGCCATGTGGCTTGTACCTATCCGATGTGGTTTGGTAATGGTTCCAAGTTGGTTCCTATATGGCAAAGTCTGCTATGGGATAATGCGAGACGCATTTGTCTTACCGAAGGAGAGGTTATGCTCGAAAACGAGGTTCGCGCGTTAGCTGCGCTCAGTTCGACCTACGACCGCGGGCTTGACCTGGTACGCAAGGGCCATGTTGTCGCGATGGAAGTCGATTACCCCTTCGAAGGATTCATCGACGTTTCCGGCACTGTCATGGGAAGCACAGGCGAGCGCTACGATGCCAGCATCGCAATCTTTACAGACGATGGTACGATCACCGACTACGATTGCTCCTGCCCAGCGCACACGAGTTATTCGGGAATGTGCAAGCATACGATCGCGCTTGCGTTGAAATACCTCTCCAGCATCGGTGAGATGCGGATCGTTGAAGTGGGCACCACGACTGCCGGCAAGTCAAGAGCGCTAGCAGGGAAGATGTACGAGTACACGAGTCCGCAGGTGGAGCGCCTAGTCGCTGCCTATGCCGCACGTGTTCAGCGTACGGCACGCGCAGCTGCCGACGACCAGACGGTTTCGGCTGCCAGTGACGAACCCGCCGAGCTGACCTGTATGTTTTACCAAGGTGCCGACGCGCGCGGACATTACTACTCCACAGGCGACGACGTATGGAGCCTTGGGTTGAAAATCTCGCGCGGGAAAGACTCGTACGTGGTCAAACGCATCGCCGACCTGGTCGATGCCTGGCAGGAGGGGCGGGTGCACACCTACGGCAAGAAGCTGTCGTTCGCTCACCGCCGCAGCGCGTTTTCCAGCAAGGCGAACGAGCTCCTCGACTTTTTGGCGCCTCTCGTGAACGCCCAGCTTTCGCTTTACGTCGCCCAGGAGAGCCGCTCGTACTACAGCAGTCCGTCGTTCAGCACTAAAACGCTCCCGTTGTCGTCCGAGCAGATGGCCGGCGTGCTCGACATCATGATGGGGCAGAAGGTGGTGTTCCAGGAGAACAGCTATAACTACTATTCGGGACGTTCGAACAAGAAACGCACGCTTCCCGTGCGCGAGCAGGATCCCAAACTCGACGTGGTCGTGGCTCGCAGCGATGCGGGCGATTTCGATCTGACGATCTATCCGGGCGAAATCGAATGTTTGCATGGGAAGGAGAGCCTGTTCCTGATAACCGAGCACGCCATTTGCAAGGCGAGTGAGCGGTTTGCCCGCGAGCTCGGCATTTTTTGCGAAACGCTGCTTCCCTGCAAGAACGTCATGCACATTCGCGCCCAGGACATGCCTGCATTCTGCGCGACGGTGCTGCCCGCCCTGCGCGAATTGACGAACGTGACCCTTCCGGATGGGATCGACGACGTGCTTCCACCCCTGCCGGAGTTCACGTTCCGCGTGGGCGTCGAGGACGGCTACATCTGCTGCCGCACGCAGGTGGACTACGGTGGTGAAAGCGTAGACTTGTTCGAGCCGGTCCGCGAAGATCAGGTGGCCCGCGACGTCGCACGCGAAATCGCTGTGCAGCAGACCGTGCAGCAGTATTTCCCCAACGGCGCTTTCGACACGCCCGACTACGGCAGGGTGTACAACACCGAGGTGGACAAGGCCACCTTCGGCGGCAACTT
>CAMORQ010000300.1 GCA_946623915.1 uncultured Coriobacteriaceae bacterium
CAGCGCGGCGCGGTCGTGCGCCGAACGCGAAGAGCGATAAGACGCAGTGGTATACTTTGCGCACGTATTCGCCTAACCGAAACACGTGCCGGAGGTCGCTCATGTACACGTATTCGAACCTGCGCAACGCATACATGGTTGGTTTCGCCGCTCTACTGCTTGTCGCAGCTGTCCTTTCGCTGGGACCCGCACAGGCATATGCCGACGAAACCACAGGCGGCACTTCGAACGCACACGTGCTAACCATCGGCACCGAATCGCACGCAACAAAGAACAGCAATGGCGCCCCCCTGGCGCCTGGTATCTACACCATCCAGTCTGCGGTAGCGGGCTCGCATGTGCTTGATGTTGCCGCAGGCAGCACGAGAAGTGGCGGAAACGTACAGATTTACACCTCCAACAAAACCGATGCGCAGCGCTGGCGCATCAGCGTCGACGAAGACGGCTACTACACCATCCAAAGCGTGAAATCGGGGCACTGCCTGGATCTTTCTGCCGCAAAGGTGCGCAACGGCCAGAACATCTGGCAGTACGCCGGCAACAACACTCCAGCCCAGAAATGGGTGATCGCCCGCAACGGCAACGGATACACCATCGCTTCGGCCAAAGATACCAACTACGTGGTGGACGTCTTCGCCGCCCGTGCAGCAAACTCCACCAATGTGCAGCTCTACCAGGCTAACGGTACGACGGCGCAGCGCTGGTGGTTCATTCCCGAAAAGCCTGCGATTACGCCGCAGAAAACGGTCGACGATGGCGTCTACGAAATCCGGCTCGGCAAAAACGAGCGATTCGGACTCGACCTAGCCGGTCAGTCCATAGACAACGGTGCCAACATCTGGCTGTACTCTGCCAACGGCACGGTAGCACAACGCTGGGCGATCAAACGCGAATCCGACGGGTACTACACGGTGAAGAACGTGTCGTCCGGCAAGCCGATCGAAGTGGCTGCAGGCGGGGTCGCCGCACGGACCAACATCGCGCAATACAGCGACAATGGAACGGCTGCACAACGCTGGGCCATCGAGGCATCCGAAGACGGCACCTACACGTTCATCAACAAAAAGACGGGACTGGCGCTTGACATAGCAGGCGCAAAAGCCGCTGACGGCACCAATGCCCATCTCTATATAGCAAACAAAAGTGCGGCACAGAAGTTCACATTGAAGCTCGTTGATGTGCTGCCTGAAGACGTCTACGCGATGTACACGATGCTCTCCCCCGCCAGGCAGGTCGTCGACACCCCCGCGGGTTCGAAAAAATCCGGTACGCAAGACCAGCTCTACGCCGCCAACGGCACCATGGCGCAGAAGTTTGTGTTCAGGCGCACCGCCGCCAACACGTATGCGATTCAGAACGTGTATTCGGGAATGTACCTGGAAGACGCATCGGGCAAAGCCGTGCAGAGAAAACGTGCGTCCGCCAAGCAAGCGCAGGCGTGGGTTGCCACCTTCGAGCGCAACGGCGTGGCCCTGACCAACAAGACCACGGGCAAGCGGCTTGCCGTTGCAGGCGCCTCTTCCGCCAACGGGGCGAAAACGGTTACTGCGGCCGCATCCAATACCAACGCACAGCATTGGCGCTTGCGCGGCGTGTCCCTGCTCGCCGACGGATGCTACACCATCTATAACACGAGCGGGAAGGTCCTCGACATCGCCAGTGGGTCGCTTGCTGCCGGTGCCAACGTGCAGATTTACGAATCCAACAACACCGCCGCACAGAAGTTCTTTGTACGCGGCTTGGGCAACGGCTACTACACGATCGTCAACGACAAGACCGACCGGGCTGTGGAAGTGAAGAGCGGCTCTACGGCGAACGGCGCGAACGTTCAGCAAAATGCACGCAGCAACAACGCGCGACAGCAGTGGAAACCGCGGCTTCGCGAAGACGGAGCAATCGAGTTCGCGAACAGGGCGTCGGGCAAGGTCCTCGACGTGGCTGCCGGATCGAAGGCCAACGGCGCCAACGTGCAATCGTACGAGCGCAACGACACCGCCGCCCAGGGATGGTCGTTGAAAGCCACAACATCGGTCGGCATCTCCGGCAACAAGGAACTAGACGACTACATCCGGTCTATCGCGAACAGAAATAATCTGAACCTGCGGTCGTGCTACGACTGGGTCGTGCGCATACCCGGCGTGAACGCCCTGGACGACGGATATTACGAGGGAACGGTCAGCAACGCCGTCGCCACCAAGTATTCTCTGTATGTTAAACGGCGCGGCGTCGCGGACTGCTATGGGCGCGCGGCGCTGTTCATGTATCTTGCTCGTGCGTGCGGCTACAGCGCGAATTTCCACGGCGGCAACGTATGGAGCGCCGCATATGGGCGCGAACCGCATGGCTGGACCGAGGTGTACATCGGCGGCAAGACCTACGTCTGCGACGCGAGCCTCGTGCGCGTGCACCCCGAACGCAACTGGTACCTGGTCACCTACGAGGACGCGCCCACCGAATACCTACGATAGTCCCCGAGCGTTTGCCGCAGACCGAGCGCCTGAGGCAAACGGGCGCCTTTGCGCCGTTCGGCATGCGGATATGCATGGCGGTGGCGTTATTCGCTCGGTGCTTCAGAGGATTTGCCCAAGTTCCTCGAGTCGGCGGACTGGATTACTTCGCCCGTGTCTGCATTGATGAAGTCGACATGGATGTTGTCGACTGGCGTGCCGTTGAAATTGGAGTACATGCCACCGAATATGTAAAGCGAAAGCGTCATGAGGGTTTCCTTGAACGTAAGCTCGCTACTGGTCGTGGTAACGCTGAAGCTGGTGAAGTCGTCGCTGTGCTCGACGGCGGTGACGTTTGGGTAGTCTTCCGAATTCGGGATTTCCGACAGCGACCGTTCGATCGATGCGCGCGTCTCCTCCATGAGTTGGGCATGCTGGTCGCGCGTCATAACGTAGGTTACGCTTCCGTCATCGTTCAACGTGGCGGACTTGAACCCCTTTTCGGCGACGGTGGCATCCAGCTCTTCCTGCGTAATCCCTTCAGCATAGGAAGAAGCGAGGGTTACCGTCACGTCGAACAACCCCCTGTCGGTTTCGACACGGTAATCCGGCGTGGATTCGCTCGAGGGTGCCTCCTCCTGCAAAGCTGCGGACGACTGACCCGACTGC
>CAMORQ010000301.1 GCA_946623915.1 uncultured Coriobacteriaceae bacterium
GTACCAGCAGATCTACACGCAAGCTCAAGATGCCATCGTGTCGGGCACGCTCTTAGCCGGCGACCGCCTTCCTTCCATCCGCAAACTTGCCGAAGCGCTGCACGTCTCCCATACCACCGTCGAGCAAGCCTACCTGCAACTGGCCGTCGAAGGCTACGTGCAAAACGTTGCGCGCAGCGGATACGTTGTAGAGCAGCTGGACACCAAATTTCTGCAGCTGCCCAAGACATCGGGCATGGAAGAATCGGTCCGTCGCGCCGTCGATTCCCGCAACCAGGACTCGTTCGCCGCAGAAAACGTTCAGGGCGGCACAGCAACGTTCGATTTCTCGTACGCCAACCTGCCCCCAGATTCGTTTCCTGCGAACACTTGGCGCAAACTGGTGGGCGACATCCTTTTCGCGAACACCGCGCCCGAGCTAGCGGCCTACTCCTACACCCACGAGCCGAATCTGCTTCGCAAGGAAATAGCCGCGTACCTTACACGCGCACGCGGGGTGAATTGCCTGCCCGATCAGGTGGTTCTCCAGTCGGGCACAGGCGTTGCGCTGGCTACTGTTCTGGAGCTGTTCAATCCCCGCGAGCACGCGTTGGGCATGGAGGAACCCGGCTACGCAACCGCCATCGAAGTGGCGCGCCGCATGGGTTTTTCGCTTGCCCCGCTGCCTTCCGACCACAGTCCGGAAGAGTTTCTAGACGCACTGGAACGGCATAAGCCCAAGATGGTCTTTTGCACACCGTCCCATCAGTTCCCTACCGGCGCGGTCATGCCGTTGGAAATGCGCACGCGCCTGCTGAAGTGGGCCCAAGCGCACAACGCCTACATCATAGAGGACGACAGCTGCAACGAATACCGCTACGATACGGCCCCTGTTCCCAGTTTGCAGTCGCTTGATGCCTACCATCGAGTGATTTACCTGGGCAACGTTTCCAAGGTTCTCTCCCCTGCCCTGCGCATCGCCTACCTGGTGTTGCCCCCGAAACTGCTGGGGCGCTATCTGCGTTTGTACAATTACGCGCATCCGCCCGTGTCCTACCTGGAACAGGAAGCGCTCGCGCGTTTCATGGAGCAAGGGCACTGGGACGCGCACATCCGTCGCATGGCAGCCAGCATGCGCAAGCGCCACGACGCCTTGCTGGCCGCACTCGTCGACCAAATGGCCGACCGCGTGGAAACCTCCGGAAAGCATGCCGGCATGCACCTGTACGCGAAAGTGAAAAACGGCATGACGCAAGACGAGCTGATAGCCTCTGCGCGACGCGAAGGGGCCGCCGTCTACGGCACGAAGCGCATGTGGTTTTCCCAACCTGCACCCGAGCACAACCTGATGCTTGGGTTCAGTTCGATCGACCCCGACGCCATTCCCGACGGAGTGGCCGCCCTGCGGCGCGCATGGTTCTAGCGCGCAAGCACGGATGATGTCGCAATCTGCAACTACATCAAGGGGCATGTTCTCCTTTGCGCACTCGCACGTGTGACGCCGTCACTGAATGAGGCCAAAGGTGCCCGTATGCTGTGCTCGAACCCCAAAAGAAAGGAGAAGAGCACATGAAGTTCGAGTACAGCCAGAAACTTAAAACGTACATGGAAAAGAAGGGCATGCATGACGTGATGGTCTACATCCAGCCGCCAAGCGGTTGATGCGGCACGTGGGAGCGGGCCGTGCGCCTGGTAAACCGCAAGACCGCAGACTATTACGAAAATCAGGGCATGCACGCATTCAGCAGCGACGTGGGCAAAGTCGTCATCGATGAGGATTGCCTCCCTCAAAAAGACGACGCTACGTTCCAGTTCGACCTGGTGAAGTTTCTAGGATTCGGATCGGTCACGCTCGCCGTTGCGTAACGTGACGCCGAAGCGCAGGTTCTGTCACATCATTTGCAGAAGGCAAGGGCCTCTTCCAGCGGCAGAGTGCCTTCGTAAATGGCCCGGCCGGTGATCACGCCTTCGATTGCGCCGCCGGCTTCGGCGAGGGCGCGCAGGTCGTCCATGTTGGTCACACCGCCGCTCGCCGTGACAGGACCTGCGAACACTTCCGCCAGACGCACGTAGGCGGACGCGTCGATGCCGGTCTGCATGCCGTCGCGCGCGATGTCGGTGAACACCAGATGCCTGAAGCCCAGCGCGGCCACTTCGGCCACCAGCTCTTCGGCGGGGACTCCCGCACCTTCGCGCCAACCTTCCACGGCCACTTCTCCGCCGCGCGCGTCCACCCCAGCGCACAGAAGGTCGCCGAAATCCGCAATCGCCTGCTGCGCGAATTCCTTGTCGGTCACGAGCGCCGTCCCCAGCACCACGCGCGCCACGCCCGCGTCGCGCAACCGCGCTATGGCCGCCATGTCGCGCACCCCGCCGCCGTTTTCGATGGAAAGCCCGGTTTCGCGCGCGATGGCTTCCACCAGCGGCAGGTTTTCCTGCACGCCGCTTTTGGCCCCGTTCAGGTCCACCACATGGATCCACTGGGCACCGGCGTCCGCGAAGCGCTTTGCCTGGTCCACGGGGTCTTCGTTGTAGACGGTGACCTGATTGTAGTCGCCCTTCGCCAGGCGCACGGCACGTCCGTCAAGTATGTCTATCGCAGGCAAGAGGAACATACGAAGCCTTTCTAACTGGGGAGCCCTTCATCGGTCGAATAGCTCCGCGGCCGTTCCTCATGCATATTCACCTGGGGTGCTTTGACTGACGCGGGCATGCTGGCTCCTAAATTCAGCTAAGTTAGCTAAATTATAGCAGGAGGAACTATGGTTACTGTTCACACCCTATATCTAGTGGTCAGTCGGCTGGAGTCCTGGCAGAACCTCCTGTTTGTTCATGATGGATTGTGGTCTGGCTTTGGTTGCGGCGGGCTGTCTTACTGCTCGAACAGACCGCCTTCACCTTCGAAGATCTTGCGCACCGCCTGCATCGGTGGGATGTTGCGCATCTTGGCGGTCTCCACAATGGTGAGGAAGTCGCAGTAGAGCTGCTCGCCGTTTTCGGTGGAGCGCCAGCACCCGGATTGCTTGAGTTTCTTCTTGGCCTGGCGAAGCAGCCTCTCGCTCTTGTTGTTGTCGAAGGGCACGGACAAGTCGTGCAGGAACAGCAGGAGGTTTTTCGCGAACTTGCGCA
>CAMORQ010000302.1 GCA_946623915.1 uncultured Coriobacteriaceae bacterium
GTTCATCGGCCGTTTCGACGACATTTCCGATGACGGGCTTGCGCAGGTGGGCAACATCGTCGACGCCATCGGTAACTACGATTTCACCGACAACACGGTTTCCGGCGAGCGCGTCGAGATAATTGCCGCATCGGTGCGTAGCGCGAATCATGTTACACAGTGTGCGCTCATGGGTGCCGACATCGCCACGGTGCCGTTTGGCGTTCTGAAGAAGATGGTCCAGCATCCGCTCACCGATGCCGGGCTCGAAACGTTCATGAAAGACTGGGAGAAAGTGCAGCAATAATGGCAGAGAACAAGCGCGATAACGCCGAAGAATCGCCACGCGGATACAGTTTCGGCGCCGAGGACGAAGGCTACGAGATTCCCGCAGGGGGATTCACGGGCTTCACCGCCCATCCCGACGACGGCGAACGGAGCATGCCGCGCTACACGGCGCCCGAACCCGACGATTTCATTCCCGACCCGCCAGGTTACGAGCGTCCTCCTGTGGACCTTCCCGATGCCGACGAAGAACGTGCGCGTGCGGCCATCGCGGCAGCCGATGCTGCACTCGTCAACGATCCTCGCGAAAGGCAAGATTTGCAAGATGTTTCCGAGGTGCCCGCGCATCGTGGAAGCCGGAGGCGTTCCCGCACCGTGGGGGCATCCGGCGCCGCATCCTCCGAGGGCAACGGTCACAACGCTTCGGCAGAGGGGTCTTCTCGCCAGGGGTCGAACCGCCAGTCGAATGGCGCTGGCAACCAGCAGAGCCAATCCAACCAGCCTAACCAAGGCGGCGCGGGTGGCGGCAAACGCAACAAGAAGGGACGCCGCCAGCACCAGAACAACGAGCCGGTCGCGCCATCGGTCACCGAAGAAGAGCTGTCAGCCCTCAAAGTGGCCGAGCTGCGCGTAAAAGCCGAAGAGTTGGAAATCGACCACAAGTCGATGAAGAAAGCGGAACTGGTCGCGGCCGTCCTCGAAGCTTCGGTCAAGAAAGAGGGCTTCATCGACGTCGAGGGCGTTTTGGACATCCTATCCGATGGGTATGGGTTCCTGCGCACGGAAAACTACCTTCCAGGCGAAGGCGACATCTACGTCGGCACAAGCCTCATTCGCCGCAACCACCTGCGCAAGGGCGACCTTATCGCGGGCACGACGCGTCCCGCCCGCAGCAACGAAAAGTACGCCGCCATTCAGAAGATAAAGTCGGTCAACGGGCTTCCCTTGGAAGTCATCGAACATCGCCCGCGGTTCGGCGACCTTACGCCGGTGTATCCCGACGAGCGGCTCCTCATGGAACACGGCAAATCCGCCATCACGGCGCGCGTCATAGATCTGTGCGCCCCCATTGGAAAAGGGCAGCGCGGTCTTATCGTGTCGCCTCCGAAAGCGGGCAAGACCACGGTGCTCAAGGACATTGCCGCGGCCATTTCCGCCAACAACCCCGAAGTGCATCTGATGTGTTTGCTGGTCGACGAGCGTCCCGAAGAAGTGACCGACATGCAGCGGTCGATCAAGGGCGAAGTCATCTCGTCCACGTTCGACATGCCCTCGGAAAACCACATCGCCGTGGCCGAGATGGTCATCGAGCGTGCGAAACGCCTGGTGGAAATGGGCAAGGACGTCGTCATCCTGCTCGACTCGATCACCCGTCTCGCCCGTGCGTACAACCTTGCGCAGCCGGCGAGCGGACGCATCCTTTCCGGCGGTGTCGATTCCACGGCCCTGTACCCTCCGAAGCGATTCCTAGGTGCTGCGCGAAACATAGAAGGCGGCGGCAGCCTCACCATTCTGGCGAGCGCGCTCATCGACACGGGGTCGAAGATGGACGAGGTGATTTTCGAGGAGTTCAAGGGAACGGGCAACATGGAGCTCAAACTCGACCGTTTCCTCGCCGACCGCCGCATTTTCCCTGCGATCGACCCGGTTTCTTCGGGTACGCGCAAGGAAGACTTGCTGCTCGATCCGCAGGAGGCGCCGCTGATCTGGGCTGTGCGCCGCCTGCTGGCGAACATGAACAACACCGAACGCGCGATGGACATGCTTATCAAGTCGCTTAAGCAGACGGACACCAACCAGGAGTTCCTTCTGCGCACGGCGAAGAAGGCGCAGGCCCATCGCAGCGAAGACAACTTTGAACTGTAGGGGACGGCTGTGGGCGAAGACAACGCTGTGCAGGAAAGCTGGACGTCGAGTGTTTCATGGCCGAAGCGCGCCGTTGTCACGGCGGGCATGCCCTACGGCAACAAGGGACTGCATTTCGGGCATGTGGGCGGCGTGTTCGTTCCTGCGGACTGTTTTGCGCGTTTCCTGCGCGACCGCATCGGCGAAGACAACGTGCGGTTCGTTTCCGGCACCGATTGCTTCGGGTCGCCTATCAACGAAGGGTACCGCAAGCTGGTCGAAGAAACCGGGTTCGCCGGCACTATCGCCGACTATGTGCAGGGCAACCACGATGCGCAGAAGGCCACGCTCGATGCCTACGGCATCAGCCTCGACATCTACGAAGGTAGCGGCATCGGGCGCGCCGGGCAGATACACGAAGATGTTTCGCGACGCTTCATCGAAAGGCTGCACGGCAACGGGCATCTGCACACCCACGAAACCCTGCAGTTCTACGACGCCCAGGCGCAAACCTTTTTGAACGGACGGCAGGTGCAGGGTTATTGCCCCGTGCAAGGGTGCAAGGGCGAACGCGGCTATGCCGACGAATGCGATATGGGGCATCAGTACGACCCGGCCGATCTTATCAAGCCGACATCGACTTTGACTGGCACCACGCCCGAGCTTCGCCCTGTTTCGAACTGGTATTTCGATCTTCCTGAATTCGCATCCTACCTGCGCGATTACACGGATTTGCAGGAACAGGACCCGATGGTGCGTCCCGTTGTGCCCGAAACCGTTCGGGAGTTTTTGGGGCAGCCCGTCATTTTCGTGAAAAACGACGCGTACGAAAGCTATCTTGCGCTCGCCGAGGCGCTGCCTGCCCACGAGTACGTCGCTGCAGAGCAGGGCAAAGCCAGCTTCGAGCTGCGATTCGCGGACATCTACCAGCGGGACGAAGCGCGCGACGCCCTTTCGGCGGCAGGCATTCGATTCCGCACGGGGAAGGCGC
>CAMORQ010000303.1 GCA_946623915.1 uncultured Coriobacteriaceae bacterium
CCCAGACGCTAAGGGCAAAGTTACCTTCATCGGCGTGAACATTCCTCCGTCCCCTGTTCACGCCCTGAACGGTGGATTTTGAGTTGTGCGCACATGAATGCGTTGGCCGCTCGTTCTTCCTGGTCGTCGAGCGGGGGGAGTGAGGGCGCGCTGCGTCCCTTGACGTGTGCGCGGCGGGCGAGTGCGCGTTCGATGAGGTGGTCGGCGATCTCGGGGTTCTTTGCCAGCACGGGGCCGTGCAGATAGGTGCCGATGACGTTGCGGTAGATGATGCCGTCGGTACCGTCGTGGTCGTTGTTGCCCTTTCCGCTATGCCCGATGACGCGCCCGAACGGTTGGGCGCTTGGGCCAAGGAACGTCCGGCCCGCATGGTTCTCGTAGCCAATGACCGGGATGGTTGCAAGCGGGCTGGAAAGCGCGATGTTACTGACGAGTCTGTTGTGGGAGCCGCCATCGGTGCGTTTCGTCACGGCGTCAACGATGTCGAGCCCTGCCACTTCCTCGTCTCCGAGGACCCAGGTGCGTCCCAGAATCTGGTAGCCGCCGCATATCGCGAGCAGCATGCCGTCGTCCTCGACGTACGCACGCAGCTCGTCGGCGTGGGCGAGCAGCTCCTGCGATGCTATGCGCTGCTTTCGGTCGGGACCCCCGCCCAAAAACGCGATGTCGATATCGGCGAGGGCGAGTTCGTCGCCGAGGCCGATGCGCGTTACGTTTACGTCGATTCCGCGTTGCCGCGCGCGATGTGCAAGTATCGTCACGTTACCACCGTCGCCGTACAGGTTGAGCAGCTCGGGGTAGAAGTGCGCGATGGTGAACTTTTCGCTTGAAAGGGAGAGGGGAGAGGAATCGGAAGGGGAAGAGGACGGGGACGAAGGCGAGTGCGAGGAAAGACGGGCTTTATTTGCAGAAGGAACGTTTTCGCGCACGGCGTCAGTCCGTTCGGGTTGCGTGAAAGCGGACTGAGGGGTGTGTGCCCTTTCCGCTGTCGAGCGGTTACGTTGTTTGGGAGCGGGCTCCGAATCGGAGGCGGAGCGCTTTTTTCGACCTGTTCCGACCATGGAATCGAGTTCGGCCTTCACCGAAGGCAGAGCTGTGTAGTTGGCGATGAGATACAGCTTGGCGTCAGGGGCGGTTGCGATCGCCCGCTCGATGAAATCCTTTGCCCCGCTCACGATGGGCGCTTCGAGGCCCGCGTATTTAAGGCGCACCTGCACGTCGTGGCTGCGGCTGCCGCCCGCAAACACAGCTGTATCGCGTTCGGCTAATTCCTGGAAGTCGACGTCCCAGAGCCATGACACGTCGTGGCCGTCGGCTTCCTTGTCGTTCACGAAGAACGCTGCCGCAGCGGGTCCGGGTTCGCCTTCGATGATTCTGAGGTTCTGGTTAAACCCGGTCGGGTTTTTCGCTAGATTCAAAAGCACGCTGCAGCCGTTGACGTCGTAGCGCTGCAGCCTGCCGTTGTCGGGCGCGAACGAGCTGATGGCGTGCGCGATGTGCTCGGGTGGCAAGGAGCAGCATATCCCTGCCGCACAGACGGCGGTAAGGTTGTATACCGTATAAGCTCCAGTTTGGGATGATTGCGCGTGCAGGTCGACTGACCCGTTGGGCCGGCCGGACACGCAAAGCTCAATTCCATCCCGCGAGAGCACGACATCGTGCGCGGCATACGCTGGCGTCGCGCGCGAGAATTCACACGAAGGGCATCGGTACGCACCAAGGTGGCCGTATTGATGCCATGCGTATTCGAGCGGTTGGTCGCATTGTTGGCAAAGGCCGGCGTCTGCCACTCTGTTTTGGGCAAGGTCCATCTGATCTAGAACGCCGAAGGGCACGGTTTTGTTCGGCAGATTGTTGGCGATGGCCTGGCAAAGGGGGTCGTCGCAGTTGTAGATGAGCGTAGTGGTGGGCGATGCAGCCAAGGCGCCCTTTATGCTGTCCTGGATATGCTCTATTTCACCCATGCGGTCGAGCTGATCCCGAAACAGGTTGAGCAGCACGACGAAATTCGCTTTGAGCTGGGGAAGAACCCGCGCAAGCCAGAGCTCGTCGCATTCGAGCACGCCCCAATCCACCGATTTCGCGCGAAGCAGTGCGCTCGCGATTCCCGAGTCGAGGTTGGCGCCGGTCCGATTGCACGCCACCGTCTTCCCAGATGATTCGAATGCATCGGCGAGCTGGTTCGTGACGGTGGTCTTGCCGTTCGTGCCGACCACGACCACGCACCCCTCGCGAAGACGCGGCCGCAACTCGCTTATGAGCTGCGGGTCGAGGAACAAGCCGATCTTGCCGGGGAGATTTGCCGCCGGCCTATGCGCTATGCTCGAGAGCGCTCGGGCAGAAATCGCGCTGGCAATCTTGGCGCCTTCGAAGCGAACGCCCATGTCCCTCCCTTCGCGAAATGAGTCGCAGAACGTATCTGCGACTCATTTTTACGTTGCGAGTTTGCGGTCTTGTTTCCAAAGGACGTTGGAAATTCAAGGTTAACTCCACGGAAACCAGCTGTTAATGCCGCGTCGTCGCCCAAGGCTTGCTCTTGACAGCTCTTCTGGAATCAACGAACATATGTACTTATGGAAAACCAGGAGAACATGAGCGCGTTAGAAGGGCTCAATCCTTCGCAATTACAGGCGGTCTCAACGACCGAGGGGCCCGTGCGCGTTATCGCGGGCGCCGGCTCAGGAAAGACGCGCGCGTTGTCGCGCCGTTTCGCATACCTGGTCAACGACTTGGGCATCATGCCGGGAAACATCCTGTGCGTCACGTTCACCAACAAGGCGGCTAACGAGATGCGCCAGCGCATACGTGCGCTCACAGGCGATGCCGATACCGGCTACGTCAACACGTTCCACGGCTTTTGCGTGTCGGTGCTGCAAGAGGACGCTTCGGCGGTGTCGTTCCCCAAGAGCTTTCTGGTGCTCGACAATTCGGATATCGACGCCATGCTGCAGATCATCTACGACGAGCGGGGCATCACGCTGCGCGACTACACGTTTGGACGCGCGCGCGACATGTTCGAGATCCGCAAGACGTTCACGCATAAGAACTACTACTTCGACCTCATGGATTTGTCGCTCGATGCGCTCAAGCTCAAGTA
>CAMORQ010000304.1 GCA_946623915.1 uncultured Coriobacteriaceae bacterium
CGAGACGATGCGGTCGGTCTTCTGACGCGTGGTACCCAGCTGCTCCTGGAACACCACCGAATCCAGGCGGTCGACGTAGGATTCGAGCGGTTCCTTCAGGTCTTCGTCGTAGAAGAATTTGGCATCGTAGAGGCGCGCGGCGACCACGCGGTTGTTGCCCGCGACGATAGCCTCTTCGCATTCGGGATTGCCGTTCGACGTGATGAGGAACTTGTTCGCAAGGCTGCCGTCGGCGTTGAACAGCGGGAAGTAGCGCTGGTGCATCAGCATCGCGTCGACGGTGATCTCCTTGGGAACGGACAAGAACAGCTCGTCGAAACTGCCCACCATGACCGTAGGCAGCTCGCAGAGGTTCACGACCTCTTCCATGGTGCGCGCTGGCAGATCCGCGACAAGGCCCGTGCGCGACTCGATGGCGGCCACCTGGTCGCGGATGGACTGTTCGCGCTCTGCTTCGGTGGGAACGATCGAAGCATTGCGGAGCACGTTGATCAGGTCGTCTGCGCTGGCCACCGTATGGGGACCGGGCGCCAGGAAGCGATGGCCCCTGGTCGTGTTCGACGCGACAAGACCGGCGAATTCCACAGGAACCACCGTGGAGCCGAGCAAGGCGAGCAGCCAGCGCACGGGGCGCGAGAATTGCTCGTGGCGACTGCCCCAACGCTGCGTTTTCGGCCAGGAGATGGATTCGATTACGCCGCGCAGCAGGCCCGGGAGCAGTTCTGCAACGTTCACCGACGGGGTCTGAACAACCGCATACACGTATTCGGTGCCGCCTTCGTCCCGACGCTCGAGTTCGGTTGCATCAACGCCCTTGCCACGGGCGAATCCGATGGCCGCTTGTGTGGGATTGCCCGCCTCGTCGAAGGCTATGGAAGCCGCCGGACCACGGTACTCTTCCGTGGCGGCCTCGGTGGCTTCGGGCACGTCGGCCACGATGGCTATCATGCGCCTTGGCGTCGTGTAGACGGAAACGTCGCCGTGCGGAATCTTTGCGTCGTCGAGCGCTGCGGCGACCAGGCCGCCAAGCTTCGTCGTGGCGTCATGCAAATCGAATGCAGGGATTTCTTCGGTGCCGATTTCGAAGGCGAGGGTAGCTGTCGTCATTATTCCCCCTCTCCCTCGGTCGTGGCTGGGACAACGCCAGCCACGTGCTCCAGATAGCTTGCAGCGACCGCTTTGGCCAGCGTGCGCACGCGCAGGATGTAGCCCATGCGCTCGGTGGCGGATATGACGCCGCGCGCATCGAGCAGGTTGAAGGTATGGCTGCACTTGAGCACGTAGTCGTAAGCGGGAAGCGGCAGACCGGCCTCCAGCGTGCGGTTGCACTCGATCTCGTAGCGGTCGAATTCGCCGAAGAGGAAGTCGGTGTCGGCGATTTCGAAATTGTAGGTGGAGAACTCGCGCTCGTTTTCCAGGAACACGTCGCCGTAGTAGAACACGGTCCCATCCGCGCCGCGGCTCCACACCAGGTCGTAGACGTTATCGACACCTTGGATGTACATGGCCAGACGCTCGAGCCCGTAGGTGATCTCGAGCGGCACAGGATCGCATTCGAAGCCGCCCACCTGCTGGAAGTACGTGAACTGGGTGACCTCCATGCCGTCGATCCAGATTTCCCAACCGAGTCCCCAGGCGCCTAGCGTCGGGCTTTCCCAGTCGTCTTCGACGAAACGCACGTCGTGCGCGTCCACGTCCACGCCGATGGCTCGAAGGGAATCCAGGTACAGGTCCTGGGCGTTATCCGGCGAAGGCTTGATAAGCACCTGGTACTGGTAGTAATGCTGCAGGCGGTTGGGGTTTTCGCCGTAGCGGCCGTCGGTGGGACGGCGGGAAGGCTGCACGTAGGCTGCGCGCCAGATGCCAGGCCCAAGCGAGCGCAACGTCGTGGCGGTATGGAACGTGCCGGCACCCACTTCGTTGTCGTAGGGCTGGAGCACGATACAACCCTGGTCGGCCCAGTAGCGCTCCAAATTCATAATGATGTCCTGGAAGGACGGTGCTTCGGTTTGCATATCTCTCCTTCTTGCGCTTGTGAAGTGCCCTAGAGCACACCTATACGGTTGAGCGGCCAATAGATGAAGCAAGCATGGCCGGTAACGGCTTCCTGGTTGACGGGACCGAAATAGCGGGAGTCCGCCGAATTGGTGCGATTGTCCCCCATCACCCAGATGTAACCCTGGGGCACGGTGTAGGGGTATGCGATTTCCACGCCGGCAGCAGTGCTCAAAGGATGCGACGCGAGGCCGTTAGTGTAAGGCTCTTCGAGGCGCTGCCCGTCGACGTAGACGGCCCCATCGATCAAATCAACGGTTTGCCCGCCAACAGCGATGCAGCGCTTGATGAGCGTGCGGCCTTCAACTTCGGGGTCGTCGAACGTAACGATTTCGCCGGGCTCGGGAGACCTGAAATAGTAGCTGACCTTCTCGGAGAAGAGCTTGTCGGAAATCATGATGGTGGTTTCCATGGAACCGGAAGGAATCTGGTAAGGCGCAATAACGAACGAACGCAGCACCCAGGCAGCGCCGAAGACCACAGCAACCATAAGCAGGAAGCTGAAAATCGACGACAGGAAGCTCGGTTCCATATCTTTGGAGTGCTGCCCGTATGACATGATGCGCGCTCGCGTCCTTTCTGTTCGTTAAACCATGATACCCCGCATTCGCCTAACCATCGCGGCATCCAAGTCAGGGCGATAATTTTTACAAACTAGAGCGCTCTTCAGGGGAAAGATTGGCGCCTTCCAGCAAATCGGGACGCAAACGAACGGTGCGCTCGATGCTCTGGGCACGCCGCCAAGCCGCAATAGCCGCATGGTTGCCGCTAAGCAAAACGTCGGGAACGTCCATGCCTCGGTAGCTGGCAGGTCGCGTGTACTGGGGGTATTCCAGCAGGCCATCGGCAAAGCTTTCGTCAACGGCGCTCGCCTCGTTGCCTAAAACACCGGGCACCTTGCGCACCACGGCGTCGATGACCACCATCGAGGCCAGCTCGCCGCTCGAAAGGACGTAGTCTCCCAGCGATATGCAGGCATCGGCCAACGAATACACCCGCTCGTCGATGCCTTCGTAATGGCCGCAGATAAAGAGAA
>CAMORQ010000305.1 GCA_946623915.1 uncultured Coriobacteriaceae bacterium
GGGAGCCTATACGTCAGTCGGCAGCCCGCGTGCACGTCGCGGGCTGCCGGCCTTTCGAACGTGACAGCAACGACACGTTGGTGTCACATTATTGCAATCAACCCAGCAGCCAGCTCCGCTTGTTAGGGGGTTTCCATTCCGCTGGAACCTGTCTTGTGCAGGAAGGCGTAAGAGGGTATAACATACATGACGGAAAATGCGCAGGTTGCTGCATGTTTGCAACCTGCGCGCTATCGCCTGAAATCGGCCGGAGCGGTTCCAGCTTCAACGTAAAGGCATGTTTGATTGACGTGTAGGAATGAAAGGGGCTCATCATGAGCGCGAAGTCTGTTTCTGTTAAGGCTCTCTTTGTCCTGGCAGCGATAATTGCGGTGCTTGCCGCATCGGCGCTGTGGGCGCCACCGCAAGCGCACGCGGCGACGGATGCGTACACCAACCTTATCCCGACGGGCAGCGAAGACGGCGACGCTCTGACGGGCAAGCAGGTAACCTTCAATGGTCACAAGTGGTACATCATCCAGGATAACTCCTCAAGTGCCCAGGAGGGCTACGTGACCTTGCTCGCAGCCGATACGAGCTTCGGCAGAAGGCGGTGGGGCGAAGAGAGGGCTACCGACTACAACACGTCGTGGGCGAAGTCGTACCTGGATGGCCTCGTCGATTCGGGCTCATTCAAATACGTTGCCGATACCATGAAGAATACCGAGAACGGCAAGCTGTACCTCCTGAGCAAAGATGAAACCAACGCTGTTCCGCAAAATGTACGAGCGCTGTACTTCGAACCGGGATTTTGGGCCGATCCTTTCGAGGCCGCAGGTTCGTGGTGGCTCCGCGATAAAGCCTCGGACGACGGGGCGGTGAATTTCGTGAACGGCACTACCGGCGAAATCAACACAATACATTATGGTCATGGTCAAAC
The DNA here is from genome assembly GCA_946623915.1 of uncultured Coriobacteriaceae bacterium. Classification (GTDB taxonomy): domain Bacteria; phylum Actinomycetota; class Coriobacteriia; order Coriobacteriales; family Eggerthellaceae; genus CACXMZ01. The sequence goes on from CAMORQ010000305.1 coordinate 920, forward strand.
TTCCGTAAGAGACGGCCTCGATGCCTCGTGGCTTCTCGGCATCCGCCCTGCGATGCAGCTGAACTTGCGTTATGTTCTCTTCGACACCAGCACCAAATCCTTTAGTCTCAAGCCATACTACGACCACATGCTTAGGCCCAACGAAAGCGAAGGGGCGTTGCCGGGCAGGCAGGTGAACTTCAACGGTCGTAAGTGGTACCTCATAGATGAAAACATTACAGACCCCAGAAACGGAACCGTGACGCTGCTTGCGGCGGACGACTCCTTCGGCACGTCGGCGTTCGGCGCAAGCGACAACTACGCCAACTCCACTGTTAAATCCAAGCTCGACGCACTCACTGCGACGGATGGCGCGTTCGAGAAGGTCGCCGAGGCAATGGTGAATACCGAGAACGGCAAGATGTACCTTCTGAGCAAAGAGGAGGCCGAGGGCCTTGAGCATAGCGCCGCAAAGAGCGGTGGCCACAATCAGTGGTGGCTTCGTTCGGGCGGAACGGGTGGCAACGCAGCGTATGTGGATACTAGTTCCGGCAGCGTCAACGACAATGGCGCTGTAAGCAGCTTGTACGGCGTTCGTCCAGCGGTGCAACTGGACCTTTCGAAGGCAATGTATGTGTCCAGTGCAAAGACGTTCGCGCTTACCACTTATACGGATCTTATCCCTAAAGACGGCGACGACTTAGCGGCCAAGACGGTGTATTTCCACAAGAGGCCCTGGTACATCATCGAGGATAAGTCTGCCGACCCCAACCAGCCCTACGTCAAGCTGCTGGCAGCGGACACGAGCTTCGGCTACTCGAGCATCGGCCATGAAGTTTACACTCTGTACCCGGAGTCGGAAGTGAAGGCGTATCTCGATGCGTTCGCTGCGCCAGGCGGCGCGTTCGGGGATGTCGCCAATGTACTCATCGGCGGCTTCAACCTCTTGACCGAAGACGAGGCCAACGCGCTTCCACAGAACGTGAGGTCAATGAACTTTCCCCAAGCTGATTGGCTGGGCGCGTGGTGGACGTGCACAACGCCGATCGAGGATTATGCTAAAAAATATGTATGCGTCAGGCGTGACGGTGTGGTGGTTGAAACTGGCGTCGATCCCAAAGCCTACTTAGGTGTTAGGCCCTACATCAAGCTGGATCTGACGGGTGTCAGCTTTGACCCCAATACGCAGATGTTCACCGAGCACAAGCACGACTTCGTCTATTCTGCAAGCGGCGACACCGTTACGGCGGTATGCAGGAACCTGGACGGCATCTGCAAGCTCCCGAACTGCACGGCCACGTTGAAAATCGTAAAGCCGACGCTGACCACCTACGGGCAGACCGGCGAGGGGATAAGCGCGGAGGCCACCATCGTCGACGAGGTGGGCATCCGGGGCAATGCCGCGGTGGAGTATTACAAGGTGCTCAACCCCGACGAGGGGCAGATCAGCGATAAGCTGCCTGCTGCGCCCACCGATGCGGGCACCTATCTGGCCACGATTCGCATCGACCCGGACAACGAGGCTTCTGAGGCCTACGTGGTGTACACCATCGAGAAGGCGGACAACCCCGCAACTGTTCAGAACACGGCTGATGCCGTCGCAGGCGGCAAGACCGTCGATTTGGCGGGCAATGTCTCGCTGGGCGGCGCGACCGGCACCGTGAGCTACGCGATAGACGGCGAAGCCCTCGGCTGCACGATCAGCGACGAAGGCGTCCTGACCACCGGAGACTCCGCGGGCACGGTGAAGGTAACCGTCACGGTTGCGGAAGACGACAACCACAAGGCGCTCGAGCCCATCACCATCACGGTGACCATCACGGAAAAGCACAAGCAAATCATCGAGGCTGCCGACGTTGCCGCCACCTACGGCGATACCGACAAGGCCGTAAGCGCCAAGGTGACTTCTCCCGCAGAGGGCGCCGGCGAAATCAGCTACGCCGTGAAGGACGGCAGCGAGGACTATATAGCCGTGGATGCCGCCACCGGCGCGCTCACGATCAAGAAGGTTCCCGCAGACGGCAAGGCCTACGTTGTCGTCACGGCGGCGGAGACCGAGACCAGCAGCCAGGCCACCAAAGACGTGACCGTGACCATCGACAAGGCCGACGTCGTGCCTCCTCTCGTGCGGGCCAACGGCTGGACCGCCGACGGCACCGTCCGCCCGCTCGTGACCGCGGA